>CAZMCC010000015.1:0-48642 GCA_964564695.1 uncultured Phycisphaeraceae bacterium
CGGAAGTCCGCAACCGCATCCAGCAGCACGAGCTCGACGCCGACAAGATCCGCCTCCGCGTCGGCGTCAAGGGCGGCGGCTGCAGCGGCTTCAGCTACCTGCTCGACCTCACCGAGACCCAGAAGGAGACCGACGAGGTCTTCGAGCAGCACGGCATCAAGATCGTCTGCGACCCCAAGAGCCTGCTGTATCTCGGCGGCGTCACCGTCGACTTCAAGGATGAGATCATGGGACGCGGTTTCGTGTTCCAGAACCCCAACGCCACCAGCACCTGCGGGTGCGGGTCGAGCTTCTCCGCCTGAACGCGGTCGAAGCGACGATCGTCCACACAACCCAGCTCTAACCCGACCGCCCCGCAGTGCATGCCTCGGGGCGGTTGGCTTTTTGGCGCGCGGGGCGGGGGGAGCGGCGGCGGGAGCGGGCGTCACATCCTGAGCTGCATGTGGACTTCGCGGTACGCCTGCCCGTTGATCCGCAGGGCGTCGGGCTCGGTGCCCCACGCCGTGAACCCGAGCGACTCGTAGAGCGACCGCGCCCCGGGCGTAACCTCGCTCACGCTCAGTTCGAGGGCGTCGACGCCGCCCCATGTCTTGGCCAGGCGGATCGCGTGCGAGATGACCGCGCGCGACAGGCCGCGACGCCGTGCGCTCGGACGGGTGAACACGCCCCACACCGTGGCGATGTGCTTGCGCTTGGGCTGCTCCTCGCGCTTGAGGCCGGCGACCGACACGAGCTCCCCCGCCCCGCCGATGCCGGCGAACGCGCCGATGATCGCGAACCCGGGCTTGTCGAACTCACGCGCAAAGGCCGCGAGATCGTTCGTGCGGTCGGTCTCGGGGCTGGACCCGAACGCGGGCGGCGTGTCGAGGAGCATGGCCCGCCGGATGGCGGCGTAGTTCGGAACGTCGGCGGCGGTGAGCGGGCGGATCATGCGGAGAGGGTAGAAGGCAAGGGCGCCCCCACGTCCCACCCCCGACAACTCACTTCAACCCATACCCGGACGCACGAACGAGATCTGGCCGCCGTCGGCGATCAGCATCGTGCTGGGGGCCTGGCTCGGCGCGTGCGACCTGTGCGGCGATAGCGCGGCCCACGCCGCGGGCATGCTCTCGCCCTCGAACATGCGCGAGAACAGGTTCACGAAGTACGGCGCGAACACGCCCGAGCCGCGGTCGAGGGTGAGCACGATGTTGACGGCCCGGGTCCGCGGGGCCTTTGCGGCCTGCGTGATGCACTCACCCTCGTTCCGCGTCGCCACCACCACGATGTGGGCCGCGCCCTTGTTGACGATGTCCGCGAGATTGAACGGCGAATTCGCGAAGTGCCCCGCCACGTCGATGTCGGCGTAGATGAACAGCACCTGGCAATGCGGCACGATCCCGCTGCTCACCTTGGACTTCGCAAACAGCGGCGCGAGCCGGGCCCGGTCTTCGGCGACGACGACGTCGCCCCGGGGGCCGAGCAGGTTCAAGAACCCGATGACCGGGTTCTCGAGGGCGGCCGGCTTGGGGCCGGAGACGGCTGAAACCAGCTTTCCAAGGAGTCCCATGGGCAGGAGTGTTCTATGCCCGGGCCGCACCGGCGGCTGCATCGATTCGTTGAGCCCCCCCCCTTTCGCCGATACTCTCCCCGCTCGTCCTCCCCCACGACCCCCCCGCCGACCGGAGCCTCCCGCGCATGGAATGGTGGCAAGCGATCGTCCTCGGCCTGGTCGAGGGAATTACCGAGTATCTCCCCGTGAGTTCCACGGGGCACCTGATCCTCGCATCGGCCCTCCTGGGGCTCGACACGCCCGAGGCCAAGGAGTCGGTGAACGCGTTCAACATCGTGATCCAGGGCGGGGCGATCCTGGCCGTTCTCGGACTGTACCGGGCCCGGGTTCTCCAGATGCTCATGGGGCTGATCGGGCGCGACCCGGTCGGGTTGCGTCTGGCCGTGTGTCTCGTGATCGCGTTCCTGCCGGCGGCCGTGCTCGGCGTGCTGCTCGACGACTGGATCGAGGCCAAGCTCTTCCACACCGGCCCGGTGGTCGCGGCCCTCGTGCTCGGCGGCGTGTTCATGATCCTGCTCGACCGGTGGCGCAACGGCGGCTTCGGGCGCGGCGTGGAGGGCGGCGCCAAGTACCACGGCGTCGAACGCGGCGTCGAGGACATCACCCCCGGCCGTGCCTTCTTCATCGGCTGCATGCAGTGCGTCGCCATGTGGCCCGGCACCAGCCGATCCATGATGACCATCGGCGGCGGCGTGCTCGCCGGCCTGCGGCCCGCGGCGGCCGCGGAGTTCAGCTTCCTGCTCGGGCTGCCCACGCTCGGGGCCGCGTGCCTGTACAAGCTCGCCAAGAACCTCAAGCACTCGCACGACACGGGCACGGCCAATCTCTTCGACAAGCTCGGCTGGGGCCCAGTGATCCTCGGTGTCGTCGTCGCGACGATCTCGGCCGCCCTCGCGATCCGCTGGCTCGTCGGCTTCCTCAACCGCCGAGGGCTCGAGCCGTTCGGCTGGTACCGCATCGTGCTGGGAATCTGCGTGCTCGGCCTCATCGCGGGCGGGTATGTGACGCTCGCTCCGAAGTCCTGACTCCGCACCCAGACCCCAGCCCCCTCCCCATGAAGACCTCGTTCCCCAAAGACAAGATCCGCGTCAGCCTGCTCGAAGGCGTGCACCCGCGTGCGGCACAGTTGCTCAGCGACGAGGGCTTCCAGGTGCGGACGTTCGCCAAGGCGCTGTCGGGGGCGGAGCTGCGCGACGCTGCGGACGGGGCCCACGTGGTGGGGATCCGCTCGAAGACACAGTTGGACGCGGGGTTTCTGCAGGGCGCGGCCCAGAGCTCGGGGAGTGGTGGAGGGCGCCTGCTCGCGGTCGGGTGCTTCTGCATCGGGACCGAGCAGGCGGACACCGCCGCCGCCCGCTCGCTGGGTGTGCCGGTGTTCAACAGCCCGTTCAGCAACACGCGGAGCGTGGCGGAACTCACGATCGGGCAGATCATCGCGCTGTCGCGACGCCTCACCGACCGCAACGCGCTGCTGCACAAGGGCGTGTGGGACAAGTCGGCCGCGGGCTCGAGCGAAGTCCGCGGCAAGACGCTCGGCATCGTCGGCTACGGGCACATCGGCAGCCAGGTGAGCGTGCTGGCCGAGGCGATGGGGATGCGGGTGATTTACCACGACGTGGTGCCGAAGCTGCCAATGGGCAACGCGCGGGCGATGCGGTCGCTCGACGAGCTGCTCGCGGAGTCCGACGTCGTCAGTCTGCACGTGCCCGGCGACACGAGCACGCTGGGGCCGCCGCCGCTGATGTCGGCCGCACGCCTCGCGAAGGTTCGACCGGGGACACTGGTGATCAACAACGCCCGCGGCGGCGTCGTCGACATCGCGGCCCTCGCGGCGGCGATCAAGAGCGGGCACGTCGGCGGGGCGGCGCTCGACGTTTTCCCGCGCGAGCCCAGCGGCAAGGACGAGCCGTTCGCGAGCGAGCTCTTGGGGCTGGGGAACGTGATTTTGACGCCGCACGTGGCGGGGAGCACGCAGGAGGCCCAGGAAGCCATCGGCGTGGACGTGGCGACGAAGCTGGCGCGGTTCATCAACAACGGCTCGACGACCGGTGCGGTGAACGTGCCGGAGGTGGAGCTGCCGAGTCAGAGCCCCCCCCACCCGGACGACGAACCCCGAGCGTCAGCGAGCGGGCCTTCTTCGTCGCGCCCGCACCGCATCCTGCACTTCCACCGCAACGTGCCGGGCGTATTGAGCCGCATGCACGGGCTGATCGCGGCCCTCGGCGGGAACATCACCGCGGAGTATCTGCGGACTACGCAGGACATCGGGTATGTGGTGGTGGATATCGATCCGGTGGGGTCGACAGAGGCGTCGGTGACGTCGGAAGAGATCGCAAGAAGGCTGCGAGAGATTCCGGAGACGATTCGGGTGAGGGTGTTGTGGTAAAAACGAATCCGAGCGGCACGACGGGGGCGACGGCTCCGTCTTCAGCCCGAAGGGCTGGTCGAAAGTAGCCGGGGGTGAAGCGAGGCTCGGCGAGCGCCACCCCCGGACAATCGCCCCTTATCCCTTGCTTCCCCCGCGCGCGACGCCGAAGGCGTCGTCGAGCGCCGCGTGCACCCCGCCGGGGTGCGGATACAAACTCGAGAGAACGTGGTTGGTCGCTTACCGGGGGTGTCGCCGCAAGGCCGGCTCCACCCCCGGCTACTTTCGATCAGGCCTTCAGCCTGCAGGACGCGGAGATTGTCGGCGGCGGTGCACCTTCAAGCCCGGGGTCGAGGCCAACCCTCGCTTGCGCGTCGGGCTCGTTACAGGTTCAAGGCGATTACGTCTTCACGCTGCTCTTCACCGTCGTCACTACTTCCTGGTGATGCTCATCGCTCGCCCCATACGTCGGCAACTTCGCCGCGTCGTTGAAGTACTGCAGGATCCACGTCAGGCTGCCGGCGCGGTACAGCTTCGTGAACGCCGCGACGGCCGCCGGGTCGTAGCGCGTCCCTTCGCCGGCCTTCAGCTCGACGAGTGCCTTCTCCGCGGCCTCGGCGCCCAGCTCGCGCCGGTACGGCCGCACGCTCGTCATCGCGTCGAACGTGTCGATCACGCTGAACATCCGCGCGGGCACCGGGATCGCCTCGCCCATGAGCCCGTCGGGATAACCCTTGCCGTCCATCCGCTCGTGGTGGTGGCGGACGATCTCGAGCATGATCGGGTCTTCCTCGCCCATGTTGACGAGGCGCTCGTGACCGAGGGCGGCGTGGGTCTTGATGACCGTGAACTCGTCGTCGGTGAGCTTGCCGGGCTTGCGGAGGATCTCGTCGGGGATGTCGAGCTTGCCCAGGTCGTGCATGGCCGCGGCGTACGTGATCCGCTTGAGCGTGTCGTCGTTGACGCCGTAGCTCTCGGCGAGTGCCCGCGCGTAGAGGACCACGCGCCACGTGTGGGCGGCGGTCGCGTCGTCCTTCATCTCGATGGTGCGGAGGAAGGCCTGGAGGATGTCGGGCGGGAGGCTTGGCATTCGTGGGCTGGCTCAGGGTGCCCCGGGTCGGCCGCTTTGGGCAGACCCGGGGTTGTGCGGCGCTGACGAGCGGGCGCCCCGGGCCCACGCCGGGGTCTGGCGAAGCGCCCGACCCCGGGCACCCGATCCCGCGTGGACTATACACGACGCCACAGGGGCGGCTACGGTGCAAATGTGTGGGGCCGATGAGGAGCCGCTCATGCCCAAGGCCGAAGTGTTCACCCTCGCGGACCTGACGACCGACCGGCCGATGCCCAACATCGCGCGGCGCCGCATCATCGGCGAGAAGATGATGATCTCGGACGTTGTGCTCGAGCCGGGCTTCGACCTCGCGGCCCATCGCCACGAAAACGAGCAGTTTGTCGTGGTGCTCAGCGGGCGGTGCGTGTTCGGGCTGGGCGAGCCGGGGACGCCCGAGTTCCGAGAAGTCGAGGTTCGCGGCGGCCAGGTGCTGATGCTGCCGGGAATGGTCTGGCACTCGTGCCGGGCGCTCGAGCGGACAAGCATCCTCGACCTGTTCAGCCCGATCAGCCAGACGACGGGGGTGGATGCCCATACGGCGCCTTCGCGATAAGAGACGCGAGCGCAAGCGAGTGGAGGACTGAGGGGATGCCACCACCCGCCGCGGGCTCTGACGCGGCGCGTGGTGCGCGAGCGGGGCGGCATCCAGTTGTTCCACCGTCACCGTGCGGAGCGGCGCACAGCCCCACGGCACCCAGCCACGGAAACACAAAGAACGGCACGACGAGCGAGAACGGGATGACCAGCGCGAGCAGCCACATCTTCCGCGCCGTGAACGCGTACGACCACCCCACGGCGATCGTGCCGGAGAACACCGCCATCACCAGCGCCCCGGCCCAGCCCGATGCGTTGTCCCAGACCATGCCGAAGAGCATGCCGAGCGGGCCGAAGATCAGAAAAATGCCCAGGTACAGCAGCCAGTCCGGCGCGGGGGGCTTGCTCGGGGAAGGGTGGTCCGACGCCATCGGGGGCGAGTGTACCGGAATCGTTGCGATACGGCCGTCGTTGCGGTGCCGCAAGGAAGACTCCTACGCTGCCCTCCCATGAAGATTCACGAGTACCAGGCCCGCCAGCTCCTCGCCTCAGCCAAGATCCCCGTTCCCGGTGGCGCGGTCATCGAGTCGGTCGAGGCCGCGGCCGGCGCCTTCAAGCAGGCGACCGAGAACCAGGCGTCGCCGCTCGCCGTCATCAAGGCCCAGGTCCACGCCGGCGGACGCGGCAAGGCCGGGTTCGTCAAGCTCGTGAAGACCGCCGAGGAGGCGACCACGGCCGCCCGCTTCATGCTCACCAACCGCATGAAGTCGCCGCAGACGCCCCCCGAGGGGCTCGAGGTGACGAAGCTGCTGGTGGCGTCGGCCGCGGACATCGCGGAGCGCAAGGGCGGGGGGGGCGGCGGGAACGAGGAGTTCTATCTCGCCGTCACGACCGACCGCAAGACGCGCCGCAACATCCTCATCGCGAGCCGCGAGGGCGGCGTCGAGATCGAGAAGGTCGCGCACGACAACCCGGCCGCGATCATCAAGGAGCCGCTGCACCCCCTGCTGGGCCTGCAGCGCCACCAGGCGACGAAGGTCGCGTTCGCGCTGGGGTTCAAGGGCAAGCAGGTGGGCCAGGCGACGGCGATCATGTCCGCCCTCGCGAAGCTCTTCGTCGACAAGGACTGCACGCTCGCCGAGATCAACCCGCTCATCATCACCCCCCCCACCGCTCAGCACCCCGACGGCCAGGTGCTCGCGATCGACGCGAAGTTCAGCTTCGACGACAACGGCACGTTCCGCCACACCGACATCCAGGCGATGTTCGACCCCACCGAGGAGAACCCGGCCGAGGCCAAGGCCCGCCGGTTCGGCCTCAGCTACATCGCCCTCGACGGGCAGATCGGCTGCCTCGTCAACGGCGCCGGCCTCGCGATGGCGACGATGGACATCGTCAAGCTCCACGGCGGCGACAAGGTCGAGCCGGCGAACTTCCTCGACGTCGGCGGATCCGCGACCGAAGAGGCCGTGACCGAGGCGTTCAAGATCATCCTGTCGGACGCGCGCGTGAAGGGCGTGCTCGTGAACATCTTCGGCGGGATCATGCGGTGCGACGTGATCGCCCAGGGCATCGTGAACGCGGCCCGCAGCTTCGTGAACCCGGACGGGAGCAAGGGCTTCAAGGTGCCGTTGGTGGTGCGGCTCGAAGGCACGAACGTTGAGGAAGGCCGGGCCATCTTGAAGAGTGCGAAGGCGGAAGTGCCGACGATGCAGGCCGCGACGGATCTGACGGACGCGGCGACGAAGGTGGTGGCGGCGGTGGGGTGAGGGGGAAGACCTCGCTGAACGAGCCTGCTTGCGCAAGCACCGGGTGAGCGGCACGTTGGCGCCTTCGTCGCCCCCAAACCCGAACGCGGATCGCCACGGCGGAACCACGGCGCGTAGAATATGGGCGCAGCATGGTTATCAACGGCGTCAACTTCCCCGAAGACAGGCTCGCCGATTTCTGCCGGCGGCACGTTGTCCACAGGCTCTCCCTGTTCGGCAGCATCCTCCGCGACGCCTCGCCCGAAGACGGCTACGGCTTCCGCCCCACCAGCGATGTGGACATGCTCGTCGAGTTCGCGCCCGGCCGAGTCCCCAGCCTGCTGAGGTTCGCGGGGATGCAGATGGAATTGAGCGAGCTGCTGGGGCGCGAAGTTCAACTCTGTACGCCGCCCATGCTGTCCCCGTACTTCCGCAATGCGGTGCTCCACGAGGCGAGACTGCTTCATGCCGCGTGACCCGTCCGCCGGCGGCCCGAACGACCGCGAACGGCTCCAGCACATGCTTGACGCCGCCGTTGATGCGCGTTCCTATGTCACCGGGCGAAATCGCGACGACCTCGATACCGATTCCATGCTCCGACGAGCGCTCGTGAACGCGCTGCAGGTGATCGGTGAAGGAGCGGCGCGGGTAAGTGATGAGGGGCGGGCACGCGTTCCGTCGCTGCCGTGGGGCCAGATCGTCGCGGCCCGGCACATCCTCGTCCACGTCTATTGGGGCATCGACGGCGACCAGGTGTGGAACATGGCGGTCGAGGATGTTCCGGAATTGATCGCCGCGCTCGAAGCCGCGTTTGTGGGTTGGCCGATGCCCCAGCCGCCGAAGGGGTGAACCGCGTTGCGCGTGAGCGCGTCGGCGATGAACGCGGGGAAGCTCATCCACTTTGAAGAACGCGAAGGCGGAGATCCGGACGATGCAGGCCTGACGGACGCGCCGACAAAGGTGGTGGCGGCGGTGGGGTGAGGGGCGGCGGATATAATGCGGCTCGCGATGGTCATCAACGGCGTCAACTTTCCTGAAGACGTGATCGCCGAGTTCTGCCGGCGGAACGGTATTGCACGCCTGTCGCTTTTCGGAAGCATCCTTCGCGATGATTTCCGTCCCGACAGCGACGTGGACGTTCTTGTGGACTTCCTGCCGGACCGCACGCCGACCCTTTTCAGCATCGCCGCGATGGAGGCCGAAGTTGGCGGCCTCATCGGTCGTAAGGTCGATCTCAGAACGCCGCGAGAACTCTCGCGTTACTTCCGCGACAAGGTGATCGCCCAGGCGAGGACGCTCCATGCCGCGTGACCTTCGGGAGATCGCCGAAGAAGACCGGATTCGCCTCACGCACATGCTGGAGTCGGCGCGCCGGGCCAGCCGCATCGCCGACGGGATGACGCAGGCGTCGCTTGAAACGGACGAGGTCCGACTCCTGGCGATTGTCAAGTCCATTGAAATCATCGGCGAGGCGTCCACGAAAGTCAGCGAGACGAACCTGCGCACGATTGGACGCCATCGAGTGGCACCCCATTCGCGCCATGCGCAACCGCATGGTCCACGGCTACCACCATCGACGCGGCGATCGTGTGGCGAACCGTGATCGAGTATCTTCCGCCGCTGATCGCGGAACTCGAAGGCGCCCTCAAAGCGTGGCCTGCGAGCTGATGGTGTCCCCGGCGTGGCACAGGCGTCCCGCCTGTGATCGGCCGCCCGGGGCCGATGTCGCAATCCACCCGCGCTCCACCAGCAGGCATGAGTTTCAAGCCGAATCTGCATGAAGGGCGGTGCTGGTGAACATCTTCGGCGGGATCATGCGGTGCGATGTGATCGCCCAGGGCATCGTGAAGGTGCCGTTGGTTGTGAGGCTTGAAGGCACGAACGTGGAGGAGGGGCGTGCGATCCTCAAGAGCGCGAAGGCGGAAGTGCCGACGATGCAGGCCGCGACGGATCTGACGGACGCGGCGACGAAGGTGGTGGCGGCGGTGGGGTGAGGGGGGCGAGTGCGTGAACGAGCCCGCGTGCGCAAGCACCGGGTGAATGGTGGGGCAACGAAGACCGACCGTTCGCAAGACGCGGCGGGCGCACAGAGCGACTTTCGGCAACGGTACAGTCGATGACGATTACTTGATCAACGCCTCCGCCTCGGCGAGCAGCGCCTTGGCAAAGTCGTCAGTTGCCCACGCCTTGTACTTCGGGTCCGTCATCATCGCGCGCGCCTGCACGAGGGCCGCGCGGGCCTTGGTGACATGCTCCTGCCGGGACGCGACAGCGGCATCATCATCGGTACCGACCAGGGGGGCAGCCAGCCAGAAATGGATCATGGCGAGGTGGACAACGTCCGTCGGGCGCTTGTCGTCCTCCGCAGCAATCGCGGTCTCGATCAAGCGGAGCGCGGATGTTAAGTCGGTACCCTCGCGGAAAATCAGCTCGGCTCTGCACCGAGCACGCTCACCTTCAGGCAGCGCGCGAGAGAGCACTTCGCGTGCCTGCAACGTCGACACGTGCGTCCTGCCCAGAAGCTCCGTTCGTGCTTCCACAGCCCATTCAACGCGCTGCTGCATGCCCACCGGCCAGTCCTTCTGGGCAGTCGCCTGAACGAGGATCTCGTCGGCCTCCGCAGAACGCGCGCGCTCGCGGACCATTTTCCTAACTCGCGCCGGCAGATTGGCCGCGGCCGCTTCGAGCGCAGCCTTGTCCGTCTGCCCTGTCGCTAGCTTCTTAAACGCTTCGTCCGCCTCCCGCCCCAGGTCCGCCAGCCGCTCGTTGAGCACCCGCACAGCCACAAGTCGCCGTAACGCTGTGAGCGATGGATCGTTTGCGATCGCGCCGTACAACTGGGCCGTCGGCATCTCGCCGTCCAACAGCTTCTGCACATACGCCCCGGCGGGAACCCGCTCGCTCCACTCGCGCACGATGTCCTTCTTCCGTTCGCTCGGATCGCGGATGTCCCACACGAGCAACGTTTCGTTCCACAGCGTGATGACCAATTGATCGCCCGCCCCGCCCATCTGCAAGTACCTGACCGCATCGGGCACGCGAAACACGGCGACCTCTCGCGCGGTCTTGACATCAAAGAACCGAACGGTGCGATCGGCCGCACCGACGATCCGGCGGGAGCGATTGGGCGTGATGAGCTCCAGCCCCTGCTGTTGCGTGGAGTCCACCGGGCCAAGAATCATGTCGGCCTCAAGATCCGGATCCCAAATAGCAATGGGAATACCGACTTGGGGGAGCTCGCGTACAGGTCCGCCCCATTGGTCAACCCTGGCCACTCGCAACGCTGGCAAACCCTCCTCGCCCCTGTTCTGCCCAATCCAGGCAACAAGCTTGCCGTCAGCGCTGAACGTCACCAAGGGAGATCTCCACCACTCTGTCCACGTGAGCTTTCGGCCGAGCCACTTGGCGGGGCCGCTCCACTCCTCACTGCCCACCGCCTTCAGCTCAAGTTCGCCGGCCGGCCCGAGTTCCCCGGCGAACCGGTGAGCCTGCGGAGAATCGGCCGACTCGAAAAACTGGCCGGTCGTTGAGTTGCGAACTTCCAAGACGCGCCCTGTTGGTTCCGTCAGTACGAGAAGAGTACCGTCTTCATTGAAAGATATTGAGTGAGCGGCCCCGGGTTCGCGATCTGACCAGACGTTCGCCAAGGCGCTCGACGTGAGGAACTGCCACTCCCAGCCGCGCTTGTCGGCGGGGATCCGCTCAAGAGTTCGCCGAGCTTCCGGATAGTTGTTCGCGGCAAGGGCGGCCTGCGCCAAGGCCAGGTTCGCCGTGTACGCGCTCCACTCCGCGGCGTCGACGGCGTTTTGAGCCGCCAGTCCAAGAATGGAAACGGCTTCTGGGCCTTCGAGTTCCTTGCCGGACTCGTCGAAGATGTAGGTCGTGTATGTGATCGCCGTATTCGGACCCTGTCGCGCTGTGGTCCGAATCGTGGCAATAATGCGATCCGGATCGACCAAATCCCGTATCTCCTCCGTGGCCTCCCATTCACCTCCGTTTGCGTGTTTGGTCATCACTGTGAAAGCGAGTTCTGCGCGTGCTCGATCGATGAGGCTGGCGACTTCACGTTCCTTCTCTCGTGCGTGATACAGACCCAGCGTTGTCCCCGCCATCCCCAGCACCAGCGCCGCCGCCACCGCCACCCCCGCCCCCACCGCCCCCTTATTCCTCCTCACAAACTTCCGCACCCGATACACCCGTCCCGCCGGCGCCGCCGCCACGGCCTCGCCCGCCAGATGCCTTCCCACATCATCCGCGATCGCCCCCGGCGTCTCGTACCGGCGGGCCCGGTCCTTGTCGAGGGCCTTCATCACGATCCAGTCGAGTTCGCCTTTGACCTGCTCCGGCGAAATACCCGCTAACGAGCCCGGAGCGCGAGCGAGGCTTGCGGGGGCGTGCCCACACGGTGAAGGCGTAACCCTCGCTTGCGCGTCGGGCTCGTTCGGCGCAGATGCAGCGGTGTGCACCAAGGCCGCGGGCAGCGTCGACTCCGGCCCTTGCAGCACCCGCTTCAACCTCACGCTCGGCGCCGCCGGCTCCTCATCCCGGATGATCTTCTGCATCCCCACCCACCCCGCGCTCCGCAGCCGCTTCGCATCGAACGGCGTCAACCCCGTAAGCAATTCGTACAGCATCACCCCCAGCGCGTACACGTCCGTCCGCGTGTCGATGTCCGGCGAGCCCTCTGCCTGCTCGGGGCTCATGTACTCCGGCGTGCCGATGAGCTGGCCGTGCTCGGTGAAGAGCGTCTTGGGCGTCAGCACGCCGCCGAGCCCCGCGAGCGCCCCGGTCGCCTTCGCAATCCCGAAGTCGATCACCTTCGCGAGCGGCCTGCCGTCCACCACGCTCACCAGCACGTTCGCCGGCTTGAGGTCGCGGTGGATCACACCCTTGGTGTGCGCGTGCTGCACGGCACGGCACACCTGCATGAACAGATCGAGCCGCTCGCGCACGCCCAGCCGCTTCGCTGCAGCGAACGCCGTGATCGCGTCGCCGACCACATATTCCATGACGAAGAACGGGCGCCCCGTCGCCGTCGCGCCGCCGTCGTAGACCCGCGCGATGTTCGGGTGGTCCATGAGCGCCAGCGCCTGGCGCTCGGCCTCAAACCTCGCCACCACCTGGCGCGTGTCCATCCCCAGCTTGATGATCTTGAGGGCCACCCGCCGGCGCACCGGCTCGGTCTGCTCGGCCAGGAAGACCGTGCCGAATCCGCCTTCGCCGATGAGCTGCAGCAACCGATACGCCCCGATCGTCTCGCCCGCCCGCTCGGTGATGGGCGAGAACACGCCCGACGCGGTGGGGAGGGACTGCATCATCCGACCGGCCGCCCCGGTGCCGACGAGGTCCCGCGTCCGCGCCTGCAGCAGCGACTCGACCTCTCGGCGCAGGGGCACGTCGCCGGCACACAGCCGGTCGAGCACGCCCGCACGATCAGAGTCCGACGCCCCGAGCGCCGCCTCGAACGCCGCCTTGATCCGATCCCAGCTCAGGTCGCTCATCGTCGGAGCTCCCGTTCCAGCCACGCCCGGGCCAGAGCCCAGTCGTTCTTCACCGTCCGCTCGGAGACTCCCAGCACCAACGCGGCCTGGGAAATCTCCAGCCCCGCGTAGTACCGAAGACGAACAACCTCGGCCGCTCGCGGGTCCCGCTCCTCCAAGCGACGCATCGCGTCGTCGAGGGCAAGAAATCCGGCGGCGGCGTCGGGGGCCTCGGCGGCGGTCGGCGCCGGCAGCTCGAGCGGGGCCTCCAGGTCCATCTCCACCCGTGCCGCTCCCCCACCCCGCTTCGCCCGCAGCCGGGCCTTGGCGTGGTCGAGCAGCACGCGCCGCATCGCCTCGGCGGCCGCGGCGTAGAAGTGCCGGCGTCCCTCCCACGGGACTTCCCGCGGGCCCGCCAGCTTCAGATACGCCTCATGAACGAGCGCGGTGGCGCCCAGCGTGTGCCCCGGTCGCTCATGTGCCATGGCCAACTGGGCGGCCGCACGCAGCTGTGCGTACACCGCCTGCGCGAGATCGTCGGGCTGTTGCGCGAGGTCCGCCGGCATCGCGCAGCAGCATACCGCGCGGCTGCTCCCGCTTCGTTGGCGCGACCAAGGGGAAGAGCGTGGTCAATTCCGCTATGACGGCGGCCCGAGGGTCGTGCGTATGATCGGGTGAGGTCTTCTCATGACAACGGATCGCATAACAGTGAATCCAGCCGTATTGGGCGGCCGCCCCTGTATTCGAGGCCTTCGATTTCCAGTATCACGGCTACTGAGCCTGCTTGCCTCAGGGCAGAGTGAACGGGAAATCCTCGGGAATCACCCGGATCTTGAAGCGGAGGACATCCGAGCGGCGATGGCATACGCAGCGGCGATCGCCGATGATCGAGTCATTATTCTGAAGTCAGCCTAGTTGATCGGCGTGTCGTTGCGAGGATGACTGTGGACAACGAAGGCCATCGACTCGCCCGCTTCTTGATTGATCAAGCATTGAGCCCTGCGCTCGCCGTATGGCTTCGTTCGGAGGACGGCGGTGGGCACACTGCCGCTCACGTGCGCGAACTGGGGCTCTCGCGTGCGACTGATGAGCAGTTGTTTTCTCGAGCGCTCGCCGAGTCCAGCATCCTGATCACCTCGGACCTGGACTTCCCGCGGATCCTCGCGCTTCGCGGCGAATCCGGTCCGGGGCTCATCCTCTTCCGGGCTGGCAATATCTCCGACACCGACATGCTCGCCCTTCTGCGTCGAGTGCTGCTCGAAGTACCGCTCGATGTGCTGCAGACATCGGTCGTCGTGATCGACGAGAGCGCCATTCGAGTACGCCGGCTTCCGCTTCGCGGATCAGAGTGAGGACCGACGGGTCGGCCTCACCCGCCCCCGCCCCGGATAAAGATGAAGTACACGTTCACCGCCCCGCTCAGCACCAGCAGCACGCACATCACGAAGAACAGCGCCTCGAACAGCGCCTGACGCTTCTGCGTCGCGCCCGCGTCGACGGGCAGCTCGGTCGCGGCCGCGGCTTCGGCCTGCGCGATCGCGGCCAGCTCCGCCCCGCCGATGTCCTTGTGCGCGATCCGCGGCTTGCGGTCGGCACGCACATCCTTGAGGTCCTCGATCAGGTCCGCGCAGCTCTGGTAGCGCTCGCGCGGGTTCTTCGCCATCATCATCTCGATGACTTCGCTGATCCCCGCGCTCAGCCGCGCGTTCACATGATCCGGCGCCACCAGCTCGCCCTTGAGGTGCTGGTGCATCACGGCCGAGGGGTTCTTCCCGTCGAACGGCACGCGACCCACCACCATGTGATACAGCGTCGCCCCCAGCGAGTAAATATCCGCCGGCGGGCCGATGTTGATCTCGCCGCGGATCTGCTCGGGGGAGATGTAGTACGGCGTGCCGAAGGCCTTGCCCTGCTCGGCCTCCGCCGCTTCCTTGTCGCTCATCGCCCGCGCCAGGCCCATGTCGGCCAGCTTCGCGACGCCCTCCTTGGTGAGCATCACGTTCTTGGGCTTGACGTCGCGGTGGATGAGCCCCTTCGTGTGCGCGTGCTGGAGGGCCTCGGCGATCTGGAGCACGATCTCGATCGCGCCCTTCTCGTCATACTTCTTGTTCTTGACGATGTCGTCGTAGACCGTCCGCCCGTCCACGAACTCCATCACGAAGTAGTGGAACTTGCCCGCCTGGCCGACGTCGTAGGCCTGAACGATGTTCGGGTGGTTGAGCTGGGCGGCCGCACGCCCCTCGTCGTAGAACCGCGCGATGAACTGCGCGTTCTTGCTGAACTTCTCCGGCAGCACCTTGATGGCCACCAGGCGGTCCAGAGACAGCTGGCGGGCCTTGTACACCGCCGCCATCGCCCCGGCCCCGAGCTTCCCCAGCACCTTGTACCCCGGGATCGCCTGGCCCTGGCGCTCGGCTTCGGCCATCTGGCGGACCCGCAGGAGCTGGCGTCCGGTGATGTACTCGTTGCGGACGAGCAGCTCGGCGATCGACCGTTGGTTGTTGTCCGAAGCCAGCGTGCGGGCCTGCTCGATGCAGTGCTGCACCTCTTCGCTCGTCGCCAGACCCTGGTCGACGACGATCTTCCCGATGATGGTGTCGACGTTCGTGCCGCCCTTGGTCCTGGACCGGGCCTCGGCGTCGCCCCCCCCTCCCGCGTCGGGAGCGGTAATCTGGGTCGAGCCGCCCTTGCTCCCCCCGGCCCCCCCCACCACGCCCGCGCCGTCGCTCTGCCCGTGCATGGGAGAGGTTTCCGACAGGTCAGGCGTGAGCTTCGACTCGCTCAAAAGATTCCTTTCCGCTCCCGGCCCACCCGCGTCCAATGCCCCGAGACCGTATCGGCTACCCGGCCCCGGCGGCTCCGGCCGGGGTGATATCTCGGCAGATTCCTCGACCGTCCGGCGGGGCGATCGGAAAGTACGGCCGCAAGCCGAACGCTGTCAATGCATGCGCGCCGTCGCCCCCCAGAGTCCGCGGTCGCCTATTGGTAAGTACGCGGGGGTGGGGTAGGCAGTTCCCCGCTGGGGGTGCTGGGGGGTGCTGGGGGTGCTGGGGGTGCCCCGGGTCGGCCGCTCTGGGCAGACCCGGGGTGGTGGTCATGCGTGCGAGCCGGCATCGTGGCCCCCCGCCGGGATCTGGTGAAGCGCCCGATCCCGGGCACCCCGGCCGGGGGCGCCGGATCAACGTTCAATCGGGCAACTTCCGCGCCACCGACCCCCCCGACTGGACATTTCGGGTTCTACGGGCGATATTGAAGAGGTATCGGGCCATGTTCTGTGGTCCGATCTTTGGGCGAAGGGCCGGGCGTCGGCCGCCCGGGGTACCGCGCTCGATGATGGGTGCGGCCGAATCCACGTTGATCGGAGTCCACATGCGCCGTCGTGGTTTTACACTTATTGAGTTGCTGGTCGTCATCGCGATCATCGCCCTGCTGGTGGGCATCCTGCTGCCGGCGATCGCGAACGCCCGGGTCGTGGCAAGGAACACGGTGAGCCAGAGCAACCTCAAGCAACTCGCGCTCACTATCAATTACTACGCCAACGACACAGCTGACGGGTTTGTGAACCCGTTTCGTGCTCCCGGCGAGCAGTGGCTATGGGCGATCGGCAACCCGAATCTCTGGGACGTGATTGCGGTTCCTCCTCCGCAGCCGCCCGGACCGTGGTTCCCAATGAGCGAGGGGACGAGCAACCGGGCAACGGAGATCTTTGCTGCGCACTGGGCCAGCCTGATGGGTCAGTACATGGGAAATGGTTCGAGCAGCTATGAAGTCTCGATCCAGTTCTCTCCTCAGGACTTCACCGTTCGCCAGCGCTTTCAGTCCACGCCACCACCGCCGCCTGGGCAGTTCTACATCTGGGACGGGTCGTACTGGTACTCGCCGACATTCTGGATGAACCCGAGCCGCTATCAGACCGAAGCGGTGGTAAGCGTCACGCAGCAGCACATTCGCCGGAACCGGATGTCCGACGTGCGATTCCCGCAGAACAAGGTGTTGCTGTGGGAGCGATTTGATTGGACGCGCAAGACACGCCTCGCCGCGGGCGGCGGTGCTCGCATGAGCGCTCCACCGATGTGGAACAATCCGGAGGCCCGTCCCAACTGCACCCTCATTGACGGCGCCGTGGTGCGGGCCGACATCGCCAAAATCACGGAACTCGCCAACGGCAGTCCGCAGGAACGGGCTGAGTTTCGGCCCAGCGGAGCCTGGAGCGGACTAGCCGGGTACCTGCAGATGTACAGCATGCACGGGGACGGGCTTGAGTCCGGCCCGCCCGTGTCCCCGGCATATCCGCAGTTCTTCTGGGCGACTCGCAAGGGCATTCACGGGCGGGACTTGGCGAACTTCTAATTCCGTATCCGCGCTTCAGGCATGCCGAGAAGGAGCTCCTGTTGAAACTGAAGGACAAGATTGCACATGCGGTGCAGACGGGGTTGATCGAGGCGCGGAGGGATCCCAAGCAAATGGCCAAGCTTATCGGCGCCAGCGCGTGCATCATGCTGGGCATGGTGGCGGGTGTTTACCAGCTTTGGCCCCGCTCCGACAAACCCGGCAAGCTCGTAGCGACGCCAGAGGGCGTCGCCCGGATTGAGCAGATGGCGGCGGAGCTTGAAGCAGCGACGGCAGAGGAAACCGAAGTGTGGCAGGCAGCGATTGCCGCAGGCGAGGTTGAACCACCCGCACCGCCCGACACCGACGTCGTGGCCCCGCTGGGTCCGAAGGGCATGAATTACAAGCCGTCATACGACCCGACAGCGCCTCCGGCAAATGAGCCTGAGCCGGAACCTGAGCCCGATCCGGACGACCCGGGCTGAGTCTCGCTCGCGACCGCCTGAAATTCCGCCTCTTTGTGGGTAACTTGGCGGTCCTTTCAAAACGACCACCACAAATCCTCGCGGCCGTGTGCATCGGCAGCACGCGCACACAGACATATGCGCATTCGATAACGGGCTTGCGAGTTATCTTGCACACCGGTAGCTTGGGTTCGCCCACGTTGCCGCTTCGTGCAGGAGGTTCCCGTGCTGATGTTCGTCGCCTTGGGGAGCGTGGCACCGAGTATCTCGCCCAATCATCGAGAGGGCTGATACGGGATCGGTTTGAATCTCGCGCCTCCTGGTGGAGCAGGGGTAGATTGGCCGACATCGGCCCAAAGCGGGGGGCGTGGCACCGATGAACCGTGCCACCGAAGACGGGCTTTGACGTCTTCGGTGTCCTGCGGCTCCATATGCCCGCACGCACCGAGGAAGGTCAAAGCACCTTCCTCGGTGGCACGTCCGGGAGCGTGGCACCGAGTATCTCGCCCAATCATCGAGAAGGCTGATACGGGCTCGTTTGAATCTCGCGCCTCCTGGTGGAGCAGGGGTAGATTGGCCGACATCGGCCCAAAGCGGCCGATCACAGGCGGGACGCCTGTGCCACTCCAGCGCAGGGTTCAGACCGAAGACGTATGAATCGTGCCACCGAGTGCCGCGGCTTTGGGCGGCTCTCGGTGCTTCCGCGATGGGGCGCGTGCCCACTCCATCCCCGGCAGCGATCTCCTCACGACGGCTCATCGTCCGTGATCGTGCCACGCGCCAGTCTCTCCTCACCCCGCCACACCATGAACCCGCGCCACGCGGCCCAATTCAACGCCCCTGGCGGGTCGTCGCACGGCGCCACCCCGGGCCCCCGCGCCGGCGCCTCGCCCCGGTGGCGTGCCAGCCACCACCGCACACTGGAGAACTCGTACTGCTGGGCCTGCGCCACGAGCCCGCGCTCGACAGGGTTCTCGTGAATATACCGCACGGCCTTCGTGAACTCCGTTTCGTCGCGCACGTTGCGGTCAAACCCGCCGCCCTTCTGCCAGAACCGGTACCCCGACGCGGCCGTAACTTTCGCCCGGATCGGCGCCTCAAGCTCGCGCCACCGCCCGATCACTACCCGAGACACCCGGTGCTTGATCGACACCAGCACGCGATCCAGCGCGACGCCCTCGGGTGGCGCGAGCAGCAGGTGCACGTGCTCGGGCATGACGACGTAGGTGTAAAGTCGCGTGCCGCTCTGCTCGCACACGACCGCGAGGCGGTCGACAAAGACACGGGCGATGGCGGGGTTCCGCAGCAGCGGCAACCGCCGCTGGCAACTGAAGGTGATGAACCGCACGCCGCGGGGGACTTCCCGTCGGATGAGCCGCTTGCGCATGGGCGGGCGCGGGGCGATCATGACTTCAGAATACCAAGGGACGTGCTCGCGAGCTGCCCTCAACGCACCGATAGCCGGTCAAAGCCCCGGCAATCGGTGGCACGAATACCACCCACGCCCAAAAAGCACGAGGCCGACCCGGAGCGGGTCGGCCTCGTTTCTTTTCGCAGGTTGCGTGCGGGGGACTTAGCCGCCGCCCTTCTTGTCGCCGGCTGGCGCGGAGCCTTCGGAAGGCTTGGCCTTCGGGAGGTCGTCGACGGCCTTCTTGACGGTGGTCTTCATCGCGGCGACGTCGGCGGCGCCGGAGCCGACCCAGTGGCCGATGAGCTTGCCGTCCGGGCCGATGGCGAACATGGCAGGGATGCCCGTGACGCCGTAGACCTTGGCGGTGTCGTCGGCGCGGAGCGTGCCCTGGTAGGTGTACTTGTTGTCGTGCTTGAACTTGATGGCCTGAGCGTCGGCGTCGGCGGGGGCGAGCTTGCCGCGCCCTTCCCAGGAGTTCATGCCCAGGACGACGAGGCCTCGATCACCCAGCTCCTCGTGCATCTTCTGGAGCTCTGGCATGACGGCGCGGCACGGCGGGCACCAGGTCGCCCAGAAGTCGAGCAGCACGACCTTGCCGCGGAGGTCCTTGAGCGCGAGCGGCTTGCCCTCCATGTCGTTGAGGGCGAAGTCGGGGGCGACGTCGCCGACCTTCGGCGGGGCCTTGGGGGCGGCGGGCTTGGTGGTCTTGGTGTCCTGACCTGCGGGCTTGCCCTTGTCGGGCGCGGTGCCGGTCGGCGCGGTGGTGGCGGGCGTGGTGGTGGAGGGCTTGTCCTTGGGCTGCGTGCCGGTGGCCTGGGCCATGGCCATCGCGCACAGCGCGGCGACGGCGGACGTTGCGACGAGTGTCAATCCGAGCGATCTGGTCGGGGTCTTCACGACAATGCCTTTCTCAATTGAGATGCGCGCCGCCAACCACCTCGCGGGATTCGGGCGGACGTGCTAACGGTACACCAAAAACCGGCCCACGGCACGAGGGGGGCCGTTCCTCCGGGGAACAGACGCCGAGCGGGCGCCGGGAACGCATCGGTCAGGGCACCAGCCAGCGGGTGAAGCGGTGCCGGCGGAGCAGGAACGTCAGCCCGACGCTCAGGAAGACCGTCATCCCGAAGAGCTGCAAGGCCATCCCCCAGCCCGGCTCGACGCCGGCCTTGATCAGCACGGTCAGCGAGAGTTGCAGCAGCAGGCTGTGCGATAGGAACACGCCGTAGGCCCACGGCCCCCACGACCCGATCCTCCGCATGCCGGGGACGTTCAACGCCGTGGCGCCGGCGAGGGCGATCAGGATGCCGGCGAGGTTCTGGAGGATCGGCGTGGGCATCACGAACGTGGCAAGCACCACGCACGCCACGGCGGCGGCGATCAGGAGCATGGCCACCCAGTCGCGCCTCGGCAGCGTGGCGAGCGAGGTACGAAAATACAGACCGGCGGCAAGCCCCGCGAGCAGCGCCGGGCTCCGGGCCCACACCCGCTCGAAGAAATAGTCGAAGCTCATCAGGTTGCCGGATTGCAGCGGCTGCGTGTACGTCGCCGAAACGACAACGCACGCGCCCACGAGCACCGCGGCCAGGGCGAGCTCGCGCCCGCGGTGGCCGACGACCCAGCGAACGATCGGGAGCGAGACGGCCGTGGCGATCGTGACGAACGAGAGGAACCACAGGTGGTGCGCCCCGCCGGAGAGGAAGATGGCGGCGGTGACCGTCGGCGGGGGCGTGCCGGCGATCACGGAGTTGAGGTAGCGGGCGGCGAGCGTGAGGATGCTCCACACCAGGAACGGGCCGTAGAGGCGAAGAGAGCGGTTGGCGATGTACTGGCCCGCGGGGGGCAGCACAGAGCGGCGCTGCGAGGCGACGAGGAACCAGCCGGCGATGAACGCAAAGAACGGGACGGCGAAGCGACCCAGGCGCGTCAGGGTTCCGAGCGTGTCGGCGGTCACGGCGTCCTCGGCGAGCCCCGCCATGACGGAGGTGGCCCCAAGGGCGTGCACCCAGATGGTGCCGGTGGCGGCGAAGATGCGCGCGGCGTCGATGCCCGCGACTCGCGGTGGAGCGATGCGCGCGGTCGACGACTCGACTCGGCGTTCGCGGCGCGGAGCCGCGGTAGCGATATGGGACACAGCGATCGAACTCACACCGCATTCCTCAACGGCCGACGTGACGGCACAACGCCAGACGCCGCAATCGCTTGCGGCCTAAGGAGTTGTTTCGGTGTATCGGCGGTCCTGAGGAGTGAGTGTGGGGCTCGACGCGTTCACCTTCCGCGACGGACTCATCGCCTCCGGGTGAGAGTATATCTGACAGGCTGGGGATGACCAAGACGCCCGTTCGTGGGGGCAGAATAACTGATGGCGTGAGCGATTCGGTTCTGGGCGCGGATGATCTGCGAGGTCCCCAACCGAGAGCGATAAACCTGCCCAATTTCCGGACAGGGTTGATTCGGCGAACAATGACAGAAATGTACTCACGGCGCGTGCCGGGACCGCCGAGGGGTCGCCGTCCGAACGATGCGGGGCACACGAGACGGCGGCACCAACGCACCTGCCAGGTTGCGACTGCGCCGCGAGGCCACGCGACGCGACGCCCACCCGTGACCGAACGCACGACTCACGCCGGAGCAACACGGGCGCGACAGGTGAATCGGCCGAACCGGTCGCAGGGATGGCACCGAGCGATTTCGGGGCCGGCGAATCAGTACTTCCGCAGCACCGAGCGGACGATGCCCTGGATGCGGCAGTCCTTGACGTAGATGGGCTGGAACTCGGGGTTGGCGGGCTGGAGGCGGATGCGGTCGGGCTCGCGGAAGAAGGTCTTGAGCGTGGTCTCGCCGTTGGGCAGGAGGGCGACGACGCGGTCGCCGTTGCCGGCGGTCTCGGTGCGCTCGACGAGGACGAAGTCGCCGTCGAGGATGCCTTCGTCGCGCATCGAGTCACCGGAGACGCGGAGGGCGAAGAGGGCGCCGGTGCGTCCGGGGCGCGGGCCGACGATGTCCATGACGTCGAGCTCGTCGCGGTCCTCGATCTTCTCGATGGGATAGCCGGCGGCGATCTTGCCCACGAGGGGGAAGTGCAGCGGGCGGGCCTCATCGGGGACGGGGATGCCGTCAGCGATCGACAAAGAGCGAGCCTTGTTGGGCTCGCGCACCAGGGCGCCCTTTTTGATGAGCGCCTCGACGTGCTCGAACACCGTGACCTTGCTGACGCCGATTTCGTCGGCGAGTTCCTGCATCGTCGGCGAATAGCCGTGCCGCATCCGACAGTCGCGGATGAGCTGCAGGATCCGAAGCTGTTTGGGTGTCAGGTTCATACGCGAAACCCTCCTGCGGCCGGGTGAACCGTCCGCTCAAAGTCGCCGTTGTCCGTCCCCGTGTCCACGCCGCGCCGGATCCCCACGCGGTCGTCGAAGTCCGCAACGCGAAGTGCTGGGCCTCGAGCACGCGGACCGCCGCGAGCAGTCGTCCCGCACGGGTCGACAGCTCGCCGGCCTCCTCCGAACCGCCGCCGTCCGTCCCCGCCATCGTCTGACCCGGCAATGCCCGGCCCGGCGTTGCCCTTCCGGCTTCAAACCGATCGTGCTCGACCGGGACGATCGCGCCGTGCTCGTCGGCGTCGAAGTCCTCGACGAACGCACCGCCGGGCCCGAGGCGCACGAGCGGTTCCGGTCGCTGGCTGAGTCTGCTGTTCCCGGTGTCTCGGTTCATTCGCATGAGCGAGCCTCCGAACGTGACTTCCATCCAGAACTTGACTTCCATCCCGAGCAACTCGTCCATCCTGCGACGAGCCCCTCGGTCCCGAACGTCCTCGAACTTCGTCGCGACGCAATTCGCCGTCGCAACGATCCGTGCCGCCTGTCGTTCGCGACCGACACTCACCAGCAACGAACGGCACCTGCAACGAGCGGTCCCAACACATCCCTTTGAACACCGCTCGCCGAGTCTGAACACACACGAGTCCGAACTCCATCGCCGGATCTGTTCGGTACACGATAGCCGATCATCGGCCACACGGCAAGAGGGTCCACAGATTTTTGCGAAACCTGTTCGGTACCCCCGTTGGCAGTGTTCCAGGGCAGTTTTTGGAAGCGACTACATGCGTTCGAGCAGTGATCCTCGGCGCTTTACGCGCCGACGCACTTCGAGAACCGTGAGCTCGGCGCGGAGCTGTGCGGAATCGAGCCCGACCGCGCGTGTCAGTTCCTCCACCGAACGCGGGGCGTCGAGCGCCGCGAGGATGGACGCCTGAGTTGGGGTCAAACCGATCGGCGCAGTCGCGGCGGCGGCCGGCGGCGCGGACGGGCATAGATCCGTGGCCGGTTCCGGGTCGCTACCGCGTTCGGGTGGGGTGAAGCGGGAGGCGTGGGTGCCGCCGTGGTGGTGACGGGCCTGGCTCTCGAGCGCCTGCACGACGTCCTCGGGGTGGGTGACGAGGAGGGCCGAGCCGGCTTTGAGGAGTTCGAGCGAGCCCTCGGAGGCGGGGGAGTCGACGCGCCCGGGGACGCAGAAGACCTCGCGCCCCTGTTCGGCGGCGTCGCGGGCCGTGATGAGGGCGCCGGAGCGTCGCCCGGCCTCGATGACCAGGATGCCCAGGGCGAGCCCCGCGATGAGGCGGTTGCGCGCGGGGAAGTTCTCGGAGGTGGGCGGGGTGTTCAGGGGCAACTCGCTTATGAGCGCGCCGCGAACGCCGTTGTCAGAGGTGATGGCGTCGAAGAGGGCGGCGTTTTCGGGTGGGTAGCGGTGGGCCAGGCCGCAGCCGAGCACGGCGATGGTGCGTGAGAGCGATCCCGGCCGGGCGGAGCGGAGGGTGGCGGAGTGGGCGGCGGTGTCGATGCCGCGGGCGCCGCCCGAGACGACGGTGAGGCCGGCCTGCGCGAAGTGGGCGGCGAAGCGGGCCGTTTGTTCGAGGCCGTAGGGCGTGCAGGAGCGTGAGCCGACGATGCCGACGGCGTAGCGATCGGCCCCGAGCGGGTCGAGGGCGCCCTGGACGTAGAGCAGGGGCGGGGCGTCGGGGAGTTCGCGGAGCAGTTCGGGGTAGGCGTCGTCGGCGATCGAGATGAGGGTGACGCCGAGGCGGTCGGCGAGGTCGAGCTCGCGGGCGGCGGCGTCGGCGGAGGTCCCCAGGGCGTCGTGGATGGCCCGGGAGCGATCCGGGCCGATGCCCTTGATGCGGCGCAGGCCGGTGGGCGAGAGCTCGAGAGCGGCGGCCGGCGATCCGGTCGCTTCCACCAGGCGTGCGATGAGCCTGGGCCCGAGGCCGTGCGTGAGCGTGAGGCGGAGGAGGGCGACGGTCTCGGGGCCGATGTTCGGCATCTGTGCAGTCTACGGAATTGGTGTCGGAGTGCAAGTGCCCGCGCTCGCCCACCTTCCCACGCACCCCCTACCCACCCCCTACCCACCCGCCATTTTCATCTTCACCGAAGCGGTCGGAGGCCCGACGCGAGCCCATCTGCGCGCGGAGAATGTGAAAGATGGGCGCGCGAAGTGCGCATGGTCGATCACGTTCGCACCATGCGGAGCGCAGACATCGGCGGTGACGACATGACCAGGGACCAGCTTCGAGTGACCGGTGCGGTAGCGGCGGCGGCGTGCATCGTGCTCGCCTTGCTGTGGCTCAACCTCGCCTCGTGCTCGTCGAGCCAACCGACGTCGGGGTCGGGGGACGTCCAGGAGCCGATCGACGCCGACGCGTTCAAGGTCGCGGGCGTGAAGGGCGAGCCGCAGATGCGGGTCCGGATCTCCGCCGGGGCGACGAC
This sequence comes from uncultured Phycisphaeraceae bacterium, assembly GCA_964564695.1. Lineage (GTDB taxonomy): Bacteria > Planctomycetota > Phycisphaerae > Phycisphaerales > UBA1924 > CAZMCC01. The sequence continues at coordinate 24,757 of CAZMCC010000015.1, forward strand.
GGCCCAGTTCGACGGGGCGCCGGAGTTCACCATCCTGCCCGCGGGGCTGGTGGCGGCCCGCGAAGAGACCCAGACGCCCGTGCAGGGCCCGCTGGCGGTGCTGCTGACCGGGAGCGAGTGGGTCGTTCGCGACGGGGCGGGGCGCGAGCGGCGGGTGGCGGCGGACCGGGACCTGGAGATCACCCCGCTGGTCGAGGGGGCCAAGGGCGAGTCGCTGGTGACGGTCTCTCCCCCGGGGCTCAAGTACCCGGGCAAGTTCCGGCTGATCGCGTCGCGGACCGAGGCGCCGCTGATGAACTCGGCCTCGGCGGCTGGGCCCACGATGAACACGAAGCCGGCATCGGGGGGGGCGGCGAAGTCGTCGACGGCGGGGCAGAAGGGACGGGCGGGCTCGGGCTATCAGCAGGAAGCCACGCCGATGGGCGGGGCGCCGTTCGACATCATCGAGTATGTGGGGCTCGAGACCTACCTGCCGGGCGTCGTGGCGAAGGAGCTGTTCGCGGACTGGAACCTGCGGACGTACCAGTCGCAGGCGATCGCGGCCCGGAGCTATGCGATCCATGAGCGGCTGCGGAGCATGGCCGCGGGCAAGAGCTTCGACGTTGAGAGCACGCAGCGCGACCAGGTGTATGGCGGCGCGACGGAGTCGGCGGTGGCGCTCGAGGGTGTGAAGTCGACGCGCGGGATGATCGTCGAGTTCAACGGGACGGTGCTGCGGACGTACTACTCGAGCACGTGCGGCGGGCGGGTGGCGTCGGCGCGAGAGATCTGGCCGACGGGCAAGGGATTCGAGTTCAACCGCGCGGCGCCGCTGCAGGCGCAGAAGCGCGACCACGCGTGCCAGCGCTCGCCGCTGTACACGTGGACGGTGGAGCGTGACCGGGCCGAGCTCGTGCAGCGGCTCCGGGCGTTCGGCCAGAAGAACGGGTACGCGGTGCGGAACCTGACGGACCTGGTGGACATCAAGGCGACGAAGTTCAACAACGTCGGACGCCCGGTCGAGTACCGGCTCGTGCAGCCGGACAACAAGTGGTGGACGCTCAAGGCGGAAGAGCTGCGGATCGCGTGCAACACCGAGCCGAGCGCGACGAAGAACGCGGAGGAGTTCTCCGATGTGATCGCGGCGCCTCCGGGCTCGGCGGGCGCGGCACCCGCGAAGCTCGAGACGCTCGGCGCAGTCCCGGCGATCACCCGCAAGACGCGCGTCAACAGCGGCGACCTCGCGTTCACCTTCAACGGGTCGAGCGTGACGATTACGGGGCGCGGGTTCGGGCACGGCGTGGGGATGTGCCAGTACTGTGCTAAAGGCTTCAGCGAGCAGGGGTACAGCGCGCCCAAGATCCTCGAGACGTTCTATCCGGGGGCGAAGGTCGTGAAGGCGTACTGAGCAGGACGTTCAATTCGACCGGGCCGGGATGGGTCCGGGCCAACGAACTTTTCAAGGTCTACGAAACCCGCGGTGTACCCTTCCCGTAGGGACTGGGACCTCGTGGTGGGTCGGGTGCTTGAGGGGCAGAAGATGCCATCGACACGGCAAACGTGGCGGTGCCTGGCCGTCGGTATGACTCTGTGCGCTCTGGGAGCCGGTGCGCTGGGGCAAACGTGCGGCCCGCAGTGGCTGGCCGGCGAAGGGGTGCCGGGGACGAACCAGGGCATCCTCGCGTCGGTGGTTTGGGACCCGGACGGGGAAGGCCCAGAGACTCCGAAGGTCGCGGTGGGTGGCGCCTTCACGATCGCGGGGACGACGCTTGCGAACTACGTTGCGACGTACGACCCACAGACGGGGGAGTGGTCGCGGCTGGGGAACGGCTTCAACAGCATGGTGCTGTCGCTGGCGGTGCTCCCGGAGGGGGGGCTGGTCGCGGGCGGCACGTTCACACAGGCCGACGGCCAGACGGCACGGCGTGTGGCGCGCTGGAACGGGTCCGGCTGGGTGGCGATGGGGCAGGGCTTTGACGCGAACGTCTCTGCGGTGACGGTCAGGCCAAACGGGGATGTGATCGCCGCCGGCGCGTTCACGCACTCGGGAGCGACAGCGATCAACCGCATCGCGCGCTGGGACGGCGCCGCGTGGCAGGGCCTGGGGACCGGGATCATCGCGCCCGATGGCCTGGGCGTGTTCGCGCTCTCGTCGCTGGACAATGGCGACCTGGTTGCGGGGGGCGAGTTCACGAACGCGGGCGGACTGGCGGCGGCGAACGTCGCGCGGTGGGATGGTGCGTGGCACGCGATGGCGGCGGGCTTCGACAGCAACGTCCGCGCGTTCACCCATTGGGACAGCGACGGGGCGGGGCCCTTGCCCGTGCGCCTGGTGGCGGCGGGGAACTTCACCGCCCGGGCCGCGATCTGGTCGGGATCGGCGTGGTTGAATCTGACCGGGCTGAGCGTGATCGACGCGCTCGGTACGACAGCGGGCGGGCAGCTCGTGGCGGGGAGCGGCCTCAACAACAACGGCGTGTACGTCCGCACGGGGAGCACGTGGCAGGTGCTCGGCGGCGGGGCCAAGGGCGTCGCGACGTCGTTCGCCGCACTGCCGGACGGACGTCTGTTCGTCGGCGGCGGGAGCTTCTATCTCGTGAACAGCAGCGCGACGCCGACTTCCAACGTCGGCTTGTGGGACGGCACATCGTGGACGGTGCCCGGCTCGGGGTTCAATCATGAAGTGTGGTCCCTGGCGCCGACGCCGGGCGGCGGGCTGATCGCGGGCGGATGGTTCACCGGGGTGGATGAACAGCAGCGCACCGACATGGTCGCGCGCTGGGACGGCACGCGGTGGTCGCCGATGGGAACGGGGCCCTACGCGCCCGGCGCCGGCGTATTCGAGGTGTTCGCGACGCAGAATGGCGAGGTGTTCGCCGCGGGCAGCTTCACGAGGATCGGCGGGACGCTCGCGAACAACATCGCGCGGTGGAGCGGGAGTGCCTGGGTAGCGATGGGGACGGGGATCACCACCGGCGGCGTGAACACGTTCGCGCAGCTCCCCAATGGCAACGTTGTCGTGGGCGGCAATTTCACGAGCGCCGGCGGGGTGCCGGCGGTCAGCCTCGCGGTGTGGAACGGGTCGGTGTGGAGCGCCTTTGGCGGCTCGGAGCGGGCCGTCCAGGACATGGTCGTCACGGCGTCGGGCGAGTTCTTCACCGTCAACGAGCCCGCCCCCGGCAGCACGACGATGTTCGTGCGCCGGTGGAACGGGAGCGCGTGGGAGAACTTCGGCACGGCGTTCAATCGGACGTCGCTGCAGTATCTGGGCGCGATCGCGGCCCTGCCGGGCGGCGGCGTCGTGGTCGGGGGACGGTTCACCTCCAGCGCGGACGGCCCGATGACCAACATCGCGTACTGGAACGGAACGCAATGGGCCGCGCTCGGGGCCGGCGTGAGCGACCCCGTGGTTGACATCGCTGTGCTCGAGGACGGGTCGATCGTCGCGCTGGGCCGTCCTACGTCGGGGACCAGCCGGGCTTGGCGCTGGAACGGCTCGTTGTGGTCCGACATGGGAGTTATGGCGAGCAACCTGCAGGGTCCGCGGACGTTCGCGGCGATCCCGGGCGGCCTTGCGATCGGCGGTGACTTCGTGGGCGCGGCCGGCAAGGTGTCGGCGTACTTCGCGCGCTGGTCGCTCACGGGCGCTCCGGGCGCCGCGTTTGACCCGGTCGACACGACGGTGAACGCCGGCGAGACCGTGACGCTCAGCGCCACGCCCGAAGCCGGGTTCGAGGGCGTCGGCGTGCAGTGGCTGCGCAACGGGAAGCCGATCAGCGACGGCGCGGGCGGGGCCTCGCCCGGCGGCGGGACGGTGAGCGGGGCGAGCCACGCGCTCGAGAGCCCGACCGACGGGACGCCCGCGGAGCTTGTGATCGACGGCGTTCAGCCGAGCGATGCGGGCGAGTACGCCGCGGTCTTCAGCAACACGTGCGGCGGGAGCACGACCGCCGCGGCGAGCGTCACGGTCAAGGGCCCGGCATGTCCGACGGACATCGACGGCAACGGCGTGGTGAACTCCACCGACGTGGGAGAGTTCATCAACGCGTGGTTCCTCGACCAGGTGAAGGGCACGCTCGTCGCCGACTGGGACGGGAACGGAATCGTGAACTCCACCGACGTGGGCGAGTTCATCAACAGCTGGTTCGAGGACATCGCGGCCGGCTGCGGGTGACCCCGGGCCCCCAGCCCAACTTCGGATGACACCTGAAACTGCGGGCCCGCCGAGCGACTCGGCGGGCCCGTTTCGTGCGCACCGGGCGGGGTTCGGCCGGAACGGTCGATTCGCCCGTTTCCGTGTGGTATCTTCGAGCAACCGTGGCAACGGGCTCCGCGTAGTGTTGAGAGCGTTCACTCGGACGCTCTCGTGGGAGGTTCTCAATCGTGATGAAGCAAGCCAAGTCGTGGCGCCGGTGCGCCGTTGCTGTCGTGTTGTCCGCGGGCGGTTCGGGCGCGCTGGCGCAGAGCTGCGATCCGCATTGGCTCCCGGGCATGGGGATGGCCGGGACCAACGGGATCATCAACGACTCGGCGATGTGGGACCCCGATGGCGACGGGCCGGCGACGCCCAGGGTGGTGGTGACCGGGTTCTTCACGGTCGCCGGGGATGTCTTGGCGAACAACATCGCCGCGTGGGACCCGGACACCGGTGAGTGGTCGGCCCTGGGCAGCGGGCTCAACGACGGCGGTTACGACGTGGCCCCTGGTCCGGACGGCACGCTGTACGCGGTGGGAGTGTTCACCAGCGCTGGCGGGAACGCGGCGCTGCGCGCGGCGCGGTGGAGCGGCGGCGCGTGGTCGGCGATGGGGGCCGGGTTCAATGGCCTGCCGGTCGAGCTGCTGGTGATGCCGGGCGGGGATGTCCTTGCGGGCGGCTCGTTCGACCACTCGGGGGCGATCGTGACGCGGGGCATCGCGCGGTGGGATGGCTCGGCGTGGTCGGAGTTCGCCGGCGGCGTGCGCGCCGGGGTGGGCGGCACGGCGGTGAGCAGTCTCACGTTCCTGCCCGACGGGCAGCTCGTGGTGGGCGGCACCTTCACGCTCGCCGGCGTCATTGCGGCGAACAACGTGGCACGGTGGGACGGGTCGGCGTGGCACGCGATGAGCACCGGGTTTGGCAACTCGGTGGGCCCGCTGACGGTGTGGGACAGCGACGGGGCCGGTCCTCTGCCGGCACAACTGGTTGCGGCCGTCGACTCGACGCCCACCAAGCGCGTGCATCAGTGGAACGGCACGACGTGGACACAGCTCAGCGGCGGCTGGAGCGGTTCGATCACGGGCCTGGGCGTCTCGCCTGCGGGGGATCTGGTTCTCAGCGCCAACACTGGCGCGGGATATGCCTTCCGGCGCTCGGGGGTGAGCTGGGTCACGCTGGGAACCGGGCTCGACCTGAGCGTGAACACGTTCACGAACATGCCCGACGGGCGGATGTTCGCGGGCGGGATGTTCCATCGCGCCGGCGACTTCGGGGCCGCGAGCGCCGCGGCCTGGGATGGCACGGCGTGGGCCGCGACTTGCACCGGGACCGACGGCTCGATCAGCGCCATCTCCCGCACCGCCGACGGCGGGGCGATCGTGTGCGGCAACTTCAAGACCATCGGCGACGGCGTGCAGGCGGAGTCCATCGCCCGCTGGAGCGGCGCGCAGTGGTCGACGCTGGGCGCGGGGCGCGATGTCGCCGTCGGGCGTGTGATCGAGCGGGCCAATGGCGAGGTGATCGCGAGCGGCAACTTCCAGACCATCGGCGGCGTGACGGCCCGGAACATCGCGCGGTACAACGGCACGACGTGGGTCCCGATGGGGTCGGGAATCACCGGAGTGAGCCCCAGCTACATCAGCTCGCTTGTTGAATTGCCGAACGGGGACGTGGTGGCCGCGGGCGGGTTCAACAGCGCCGGCGGCGTGGCGGTGAACAACATCGCAAAGTGGAACGGAACCGCGTGGAGCGCGATGGGATCGGGGATCGGCGCGGGGGTGAACGACCTGGCGCGTTCGACGGCGGGCGCGATTTACGCGGCGACCGATTTCCAGGTCGGACCCACGGTGGTGGTGATGCGCTGGACCGGAGCGTCGTGGGTTCCGCTCGGCGGCGGGTTCAACGGGGCGCCGAACGGGAGTTGGATCCGGAGTATCACGGTGCTCCCGAGCGGCCTCCCCGTGGTCGGCGGCCGCTTCGCGATGGCGGGCGGCGTGCCCGCGGCGAACATCGCTTACTGGACCGGCACGCAGTGGGCCCCGCTGGGTTCGGGCCTCAACGGAAACGTGACCGACGTGCTCGCGTTGAGCGACGGGTCGGTGATCGCTTCGGGCGACTTCACGACGGCCGGCGGGCAGCCGGCGGAGCACATCGCCAAGTGGAACGGCACGTCGTGGGCGCCGATGGAATCCGGGCTGGTCAGGGTCATCGCCCGGGAGATTCTCCTGGCGGAACTCGCCGGGGGCGACGTGGCCGCGGCGGGGAGCTTCTCGACGGCGGGCGGGCGGCTCGCGTCGAACTTCGCACGGTGGTCGCTCTCCGGGCACCCCGAGGTCGTGAACGATCCGGTCGACGTAACGGTGAACCTGGGCGAGACGTTCGTCTTCAACGCCACGCCGGAGGCGGGCTTTGAAGGCGTGAGCGTGCAGTGGACCCGCAACGGCGTGCCGATCAGCAACGGCTCGGGCGGCGCTTCGCCCGGCGGCGGGTTCGTGCAGGGGGCCGTGGCGGACGTCACCAGCCCGACGGGCGGGTCGCCGGCCGTGCTGATCGTCGAGCAGACGCGCATCGGCGATGCCGGGGACTACGCGGCGATCTTCTTCAACGATTGCGGCGAGGCGACGAGCGAAGCCGCGACCGGCACGATTATCGGTCCCAAGTGCCCGGCCGACTTCGACGAAAGCGGCGTGGTGAACGCGGCCGACGTGGACGGGTTCATTAACGCATGGTTCGCCGATCAGGTCAAGGGCACGCTCGTCGCCGATTGGGACAGCAGCGGGATCGTGAATTCCATCGACGTCGGTGAGTTCATCAACGGCTGGTTCGTGGATATCGGGAACGGCTGCGCCGGCTGAATCCGAGCCTCCCGCGCGAGCGGGAGGTGTTGGACACCCGGACCCACGTGACCTCCCGCTTGCGCGGGAGGCTCGGATCAAGGCAGCTCAGGACGACAGCCCCGTCCGCTTGCGGATCAGCGTGTCGACCGCGGGCGGCACGGGCATCACGCTCAACCGCGGCAGGCGCACGAGGTCGAAGCCCGCCCCCCCACCGACGCCGCCGAGCTTCGCGTCGGCCTTGACGTCCTCGAGCGTCAGCGGGGTCTTCGCGGGGGCGACGGGGGTGAGCTCGAAGACCGCGGCCTTAGGCTCGCCCTTGTGGTTCTTGCCGGGGTGCTTGGGGTCCTCGAAGGCGGCAGAAGCTGCGCGGGCGAGGCCGACGATCGCTTTCTCGTCGCCGGTGTGGTAGATGAAGAGGTCGTCGCCGGACTTGATGGCTCGGATGTGGATGAGGGCGGCGGGGTTGGAAACGCCGTCCCAGGTGGTGCGCTTGTCGCGGACGAGGTCCGAGAAGCTGTACACGGAGGGCTCGGTCTTGAGGAGGTAGGTGGCCACGCGGGGAGGATATGGGGCGGGGTTCAGGGAGGGTGTGCAAGGGCCGATATGGGTCGATGAGTCGAAGCCGCGGCCATGGTCGCCGCGAGTTACCGGCCATTCGAGGAGGCCAGGGCCCACCGATGTCGTCCGCACCAGAGCATTCCGCGGAGACCGGCGCGGGCGCCGGCGGAGGGGGCGGCGGCCCGCTGGGCGGCGCCGATCCGGGCGTGCTCGGCGTGATCGCGGAGCTGCAGGGCAAGCTCTCGGCGCTGGGCAAGGCGCACGAGGACAAGCTCAAGCGCGACCAGGCAGCCCTCACCGAACGCATCCAACAGGCAGGGGCCATCGAGCAGCAGCTCGCGGCCCAGCGGGCGAAGCTCGACGACGAGGCGGTGAAGCTGCGCGAGCGGATCGCGGCGGCGGACGCCGAGCAGGCCAAGGCACAGGAGCTCGCGGCGGCGGTCGAAGGGGCGAACAAGCAACTCGCACAGCGCGAGACCGGACTGGCTCAGCGCGAATCCGTCCTGACGCGGCGCGAGACCGAAGTCGGCGAGCGCGAGACGAAGCTGAAGGCCGCCGAGGTGCAGGCCAAGGACCGCGATCGCAAGAGCCAGGAGGCGGCGGCCCGCAGCGCGGCGGCGCACGCCGAGGCGGCGAACGAGGCCGCGGCCCGGGCGTCCGAGGCGGTCGCGGCGACCGAGCGAGCCGAAGCGGCCGAGGCCGAGCTTGAGCGGCTCCGGGCGGAGCTCGACGGCAGCGGACGCACGGTGAGCGAAGAGTCGCGGGCGCTCAAGGCACAGCTCGAGGCGACGGCGGCCCGTGCCGACCAGGCATCGGCCCAGGCGGAGGCCGCGAAGGCCGAGGCCGCGAATCTCCGCGATCAGCTCGCGAACGCGAAGAGCGCAGCGGCGACGAGCCAGTCTGGCGATGAAGCGCTCCTGGCGAGTGCAGTGGAACTCGAGAGCAGGGTCGCGGGGCTGCACGAACAGGTCGCCAAGCGCGACCAGGCGATCGAACTGCTGCGGGACAAGCTGGCGGACGTGACGGCGCGGGCGGGCCAGTCTCAAGGCGACGGCGCGGACGACGGTCGCGGGCCTTCCAGCGCCGTGCGTCGCCGGCGCCTGAGCCGCTACCGCCAGCTCGTGCAGAACGAGGCCCGCAAGATCGTCGCGGCCAAGGACGTGTTGAGCAAGCGCCAGGCGGAGTGCGAGAGCGTGATCGCCCAGCGGGCCAAGCTCGTGCAGCAGGCCCAGGCGCTGGCGCACCGCGAGGCGAAAATGCACTCGCGCCGCTCGGTCGTGGAGGCCACGGCCGCGGTGTGCTTCGCGATGGGCGCGGTCCTGCTCGTGGCGGCATTGAGCTGGGGCGCGGTGTCGCAGATCTTCCCGGCGACGTACATCGCGTCGTCGGTGGTCTCGGCGGAGTCCCGCGGCGGCGGGCGCGAGCCCGACCTGGCGGCGTGGCAGGCGTATCACGAGGCGCTCGTGAACGACCCGCGCCTGATGGAAGAAGGGGCCGAGCGGATGGCGCGGCGCGGGATCGAGAGCCTCGCGAAGGCCCCGGCCCTCACAGCGCGGCTCAAGACCGACCTCATGCTCACCAGCGACCACCCCGGCATGCTGCGGCTCGAACTGCGGGGCCAGGGCGCCGAGCGCACCGCCCGCGAGCTCGAGACCTTCGCGACGGCGCTGGTCGCCATGGCGAACGCGGCCCGCGAGAGCCGTGCCGACGGCGCGGGGACGGCCCAGACACAGCCCTCGACCTCGGGCAACGAGCCGGTCAAGGACGAGCGGTTCATGTACACCGCGGGCTTCACCGCGGGCGGGACGGGTCTGGCGGCGATCATCGGGCTGCTCGCGTGGACGCAGCTGACGCGCGCGAAGCGCCGCTACGAAGCGGCGGGGATTCACGACGAATAGCGTGCATTTCGGTTCGATGCCCGCGCGGCGCGAGTGCGGGCGCGGGTGCCCGGGGTCGGGCGCTTCGCCAGACCCCGGCCGGTGAGGTTCGGCGGCGTCGGTTCGCGAGCGGCGACGAACCCGGGTCTGCCCAAAGCGGCCGACCCGGGGCACCCCGCGCTCAGCCGCCGGGCTTGCTCTCGGCGGGCTTGGGGGCTTCGGCCGGCTTGCTTTCGGCGGGCTTGGGAGCCTCGGCTCCGGCAGGGGCCGCGGGGGCGTCGCCGGGCTTGGCCTCGGGCTTGGCCTCGGGCTTCTCTTCGGCCTTGCCCTCGGGCTTGGCGTCGGCCTTCAACTCGGTGGTGGTGATGGTCGCGCCGTCGAGCTTGACGCCGGCGGGGAGCTGGATCGAGCCGCCGGTCATCACCATCGTGCCACCCGCGGCGCTGTCGGCGCTGACGGCCACGGGCTTGGCCCCCCCACCACCGCCCGCGGGTTTGCCGCCCTTGCCGCCGGGGCCACCGGGGCCGCCGGGGCCGTGGCCTTCGAGGGAGACGATCTTGCCCTGGTCGTCGAGCTTGAGGCCGACGGCGGCGAGCTCCTTGGTGTCCCACGGCTTGTTGAGCACTTCGGCGGGCCGGGGCTGGCGGAGGATGACCTGCTCGTTCTCGGCGAGGCCGGTCTTGATCTCGGCGAACCGCTCGGAGCGGCGCCCGATGTCCACAGGGCGACGCACGAACTTGGCGCCCTGGGGCAGGTAGACGTACCGCATCGGGCCTTCGTTGAAGACGGCCTGGATGGGGACCGCGAGGGTGTCTTCGACACGCCCAAGACGCAGCTCGGCCTCGGCGCGCATGGACGGCTTGAGGTTGCAGGCCTCGATGCCCTCGAGATCGATCTTGACGGTGTACTCGCGCCGGTTGGGGTCGCGCCAGCCGCCGGACTCGGCGAGGACGCCGATGGAGGCGACGGTTCCCTGGAAGCTCTTGCCGCCGGCGGCTTCGACCTTGATGTTGGCAGGCATGCCTGGGCGGACGCGAGAGGCCATGCTCTCGGGGATCTGGACGCTGGCGACCATGAGGCTGGTATCGGGGAGGCTGATGAGCAGCTCGTTGGGATAGGTCTTGCGCCCGATCTGGAGGGGGCCTTCGCCGCCGAACATGAATCCCTGGTTCATGCTCGTGGCGTAGACGACCAGGCCGTCGCTGGGGGCCTTGAGGGTGGTGTTCTCCATCTGCTCGAGGAGCTTCTTGAGGCGGTCCTCGCGGATGGCGAGCTGGCGCTTCTTGTTCTCGAGGTTGGAGCGGCTCGTGGCGAGCTGGGACTCGTTCTTGCGCTGGACGCGCTCGAGTGCGGCCTTGGCCTCATCGACGGCGGAGCGGTTCTGCTTCTCCGAACGCGGGTACTCGAACTCCTCGTAGACCTTGCTGGCGAGCTCGGCCTTTTTCAGCGCGTCGCCCGCCTCGATCGCGGCGAGGTCGTCCCGCTTCCATTCGTCCAACGAGAGGAACTTCTCGTCCAGCAGCTTCTTCGACTGCTTCAACTTGTCGTCGAGCCGATCTTTCTCCCGAATCGCGCGGAGGAGGCCGAGGTTGTTCTCCTGGCGCTTCGACACCACCTCGCCCTCTTCCCACTTCTTGAGGTCGAGCTCGGCGAGGTCCAGCTTGAGCTTGGCCTCGCGGTTGGCGGAGTCGTTCTCGGAGATCTGGATCTCGAGGCCCTCGCGCGCGGCGATCTCGTCGGCCTTGGCGGTCTCGACCTGGAGCTGCTCCTGCTCGACCTGGCTCTTGATCTCGTCGGACTGCAGGCGGATGAGGACGTCGCCCTTCTTGACCAGCTTGCCCTCATCCACGATCTCGACGATGGTCGACTGCTGCTCGAGCTTGTTGCGGATCTCGATCTGGTTCTTCGCCTGCAGCTCGCCCGCGGCGGTCGTGTTGATGTCGAACGTCGTCTTCATCGCCTTGCCGACCTCGAGCGTCGGCTGCGACGACGAGGTGGACCCGGCGTCGGCCGGGCTGCCCCAGACCGTGTACGCCCCCCCCGCGAGGACGGCCACGCCGGCGGCGGCGATGAGGACCTTTACCAGCGCGCGGGCCGGGCGGGACTTGGCGGGACGGGCGTTGGGATGTGACATAAGCGGAGACTCCTGGCGAGACTCTTTGGACGCGGGGTATAAGGAGATCCGGCAACCTTGAACCGTTTGGCGTCGGTAGGGATGCGGAAACCGATGGATGGCCAAGGGTTAGAGGCGGGTATCGTACGGGGCAACCGACAGGGGCACGGGGTCGAAAGGCGTGAATCGTGTCCGGATCTCGGCTCACCAGTTTGGGGCGGGTACTGCTCGTGGTCGCCGCCCCCGCGGAAGGGCGGGCCGTGTTGGCGGCGTTGGGGGCGGACGAAGCCCTCGCCCAGCGGCCCTGGGAACGGCACGAGGTGGGGCCGGGCGTGGCCGTGGTGATGAGCGGGATCGGGAAGGTGAACGCCGCCGGGGCCGTGCTGCGGGCTGTGGACATGCGGACCGACGCGATGGTGCTGAGTGTCGGGGTGGCTGGGGCGCTGCCGGGCGCCGGGGGGCCGATCGGGATCGGGCGGGTGGTGTGCGCGACGCGGGCGGTGTATGCGGACGAGGGGCTGCTCGACAGCCGTGATTCGGTGGGCGTAGGCGGGTTCGTCGACTGCGGGGCGATGGGGTTCCCTCTGGCGGGAGAGGCGTCCCGCGGCGGGGCGTTCGAGGTGAGCGCCGAGGTCCGGGGGATGCTCGAGCCGGTGGCGGACCTGTCGGGACCCGTGGCGACGGTGTCGACATGCTCGGGAACTGACGACCTGGCCCGGCGGGTGGCCGACAGGACGGGAGCGGTTGCCGAGGCGATGGAGGGGGCGGCGATCGCCCATGTCCTCACCAGGCTGTCGTTGCACACGGGGTCCGGTGTCCGCTTCGGCGAGCTGCGGGTGATCAGCAACACGACCGGAAACCGTGAGAACCAGACCTGGGACCTCAGGGGAGCGCTGGCACGGCTGGGGGGGGTTCTGGGACTGCTGGCGGGGCTGAGGCCCTGAATTGTGCGGGGAGATGATCGGGTTATCCCGGGTCTGGCGCGTGGGGCGGAGGGGTCGTCCGATCGGGAGATCCGGGGGCTTGAGGAGCAGCGCCCGGGGCGTCGATGACGCCACAGGACCTTCGGCGGCGGCCCGGCCGTCTGAAGTGTCCTGCGAGGCGATGCATGCGATTTGTTTCACCAGGTCGATGGGGACGGCTTCGCCTTCGTACCGGCACGGACCTTCCCGTGGCGATCGACTTCGGTGTCGGTTCGCTCAAGGTTCTGCGGCTGCAGGCGGGGGCGGGCGAGGCGGACCCGCCGAAACTCATGGCGGCGGGGGCCGTGGAGACGCCGGCGGAACTCGTTGGCGACCATAACGCCCGGATCGATTTCCAGCTCGAACAGCTCCCCAAGCTCGCGGCGAGCCTGGGGCTCAAGAACATGCGGGCGGCGTGCTCGATCCCCGCGACGCAGACGTTCTGCAAGCACATGCAGCTGGCGCGCGACGCCGACGGGACGCTCGAAGGTCCGGTCGCGATGTCGGTGGCGGCGGCGCTGCGGTGCATGCCCGATGCGCTGGTGTGCCGTCACGTCGAGGTCACCGGCTCGGCGGGCAAGGCGGAGGTCATCTGCCTGGGCGCGTCGCGGGAACTCGTTCGCAAGATCATGGCGGCGATGCGCTCGTCCCGGCTCGACCCGGTGGGCGTGCACCCCGAGGTGCTGGCGCTGATCCGCTCGTTTGACCACATCACGCGCCGGACCGCGGACACGGAAGTGACGAGCCTGTATCTCGACCTGGGCTACGGCTCGAGCAAGGTGAGCGTGGCCCACGGGCGCGAGCTCGTGTTCGCCAAGCTCCTGCAGCTCGGCGGGCGCCACCTCGACGGCGTCGTCGCGAACCAGATGAAGTGTGACCCGGTGGCGGCGCGGGCGGCGCGCCTGGCCGCGGTGGATGTTGTGCCCAAGTCGGCCGGAGCGCCCGCGCCCAGCGCGGCGGGCGAAGCCGGCGGCGGGCTGGCGCTGCTGGCGGCCGGGATGAGCAAGGCCCACGGCGACACCAAGGCCCAGGCCGACGGCGGCGCCCGGGACGGCCCGGGCGCGATCGACGCCGCGGCGGTGCTGCTGGACCGGCGCAACGGGCTGCCGGCGCCGGGACTTGGCGGGCTCGGTCCGGACGGCGCGCCCCTCCACGGGCCGCGCGTCGACCTGTCCGAACCGCTCGAGACGCTGACGGACGAGATCGCGATGTGCCTGCGGTATCACGAGTCGCTGTTCCCGGGGAAGCGCCCGGACCGCGTGGTGTTCACCGGGGGCGAGTCGCGTCACCGCGGGCTGTGCCAGCACGTGGCGAAGGTGTTGCGGCTCAATGCACAGCTCGCCGATCCGCTGGCGCGGCTCGGGCGCGACAGCGCGGCGGTGACGCTGGGCGTGGACCTGTCGGGGCCGCAGCCGGGATGGGCGGTGGCGCTGGGAGTGGCGCTGGCGCCGACGGACCTTTAGGAAGGGACCAGGGGCCGGGGACCAGGGACTAGGGGGGGCGGGAACGGAATGCCTACGTACGCGGCACGGCCGCGGGGAGTCAGGGATGAGCGGGCTGAATCTGGGATCGCTGAAGCCGGGTGGAGGGGGCGGCTCCGGGCAGAACAAGCCCGCGGGGAGCTTCCTTCCCGAGGACTATGTGCGTGACCGGCGGGAGCGCCGCTCGAACATCCTCGCGGCGCTGATGTTCGGCGTGGTGATGTGCCTGGTGATCTCGGCGTTCTTCGTGACGCAGCGTCAGTGGACGAGCGTGATGAGCCAGCAGGAGATCATCAACCGCGACTACGCGACCGAGGCGCAGAAGATCGAGCAGCTCAAGATGCTCGAGCAGCAGAAGGTGGAGATGCTCACCAAGGCGGAGATCACTTCGGCGCTGCTGGAGCGCGTGCCGCGGTCGGTGCTGCTGGCCGAACTCATCAACAGGATGCCCGAGCAGCTGACGCTGACGGAGTTCAAGCTCGACGGCAAGCGGGTGGTCGTGGCGCCGCCCAAGGCGGACGCCAAGGACGCGAAGGTGAAGGGGCGTCCCGCGACCGCCGACGCCAGGAACGGCGCGGCGCCCGACAAGAAGGAAGACGACGAGAAGCCCAGGGTCATGCCTCCGAAGTTCGAGTTCAAGGTCGAGCTCGTGGGCCTGGCGGCCAACGACGAAGAGGTCGCGGACTATCACGCGTCGCTCAAGGACTGCCCGCTGCTGTCGAACGTCGACCTGATCTCGTCGGTCGAAACGGTGGTGGACGAAGTGGGCCGGCGCAAGTTCCGCATCGAAGCGGACCTGCGCACCGACGTCGACGCGCGGAACATCCATCCGCTGCAGATCCCGCGCGCCATGGCCGGCGCCGTCAAGGCCGGCGACGCGACGACGCCCGGCTGGGCGAAGCACGCGGGCTTCGTGGGCGACAGGCCCCGTCGCACGGGCGACGAGCGCGCGACGGCCGGCAACTCGCTCGACCCGACCCGTCCGCGGGAGGAGAAGTAATCATGATCGCAGGCGTGCGTGAGCTCATGTTCGTGGGCGTGCTGGCGGGGATCCCGGTGGCGAGCTATTTCGCGGTCTTCAAGCCGCAGAACACCCAGATCGAGAGCGCCAAGCAGGAGATCGAGCACAAGAAGTCGCTGCTCGGCAAGCTCCGCGAGGCGACGGCCCAGAGCGACGACCTCGCGGCGGCGAACTCGCAGGTGCGTGAAAGCATCGGCGCGATCGAGGCGAAGCTGCCCACGACCAAGGAGATGGACAACATCCTCCGCCAGGTCGCGAGCATCGCCGAGAAGAACCGCCTGCGGATCCCGAACTTCAAGAAGGAAGACAAGGCCCTGGCCGCCGGGCTCGCGATGGAGCAGCCCATCGAGGTCGAGATCACCGGCAACTTCGACGGCTTCTACAGCTTTCTGCTCGAGCTCGAGCAGCTGCCGCGCATCACCCGGCTGCAGGACGTCGAAATCTCGCGCAACGGCGAGGTCGACGGCGAGATGCGCGCGAAGCTCACGTTGAGCATCTACTACCAGGCGGAGGCGCAGACCCCATGAGCGGCACTCACGACGACGACAAGACGCTGACGAGCCTCGAGGAACCGGGATCGGACTCCTCGTCACCGCCCGAGGGCGCGGCCGACGTGCTCGGCTCGCCCGGCGTTGCCGGCGCGACCACCGCCCCCGTGCGACGCAAGAGGATGTCGCGCTCGACGCTGCTCATGGTCGTGACGGTCGCGATCTCGGGCGCGGCGATCGGCGGGATGCGGTACCTCGCCAGGGGCCCGCGTTCAAGTTCCGCCGCGGTCAGGATCGACTACGACATCGAGAAGGCCAAGGGCGGCGCCAACGACCACAAGAAGGTGCTCGCCGAGCTCGCGACGACCCAGGCGGCCCAGGTGCCGCCCGAGCAGGTGCAGCGCAACCCGTTCATGATGGCCGGTGCGCTCGAGGAGATGGAGGTCGGCGGCCCGCCCACCGACGACACCCAGGCCCGCTCCGAGAAGGCGGCCAGGGCCGAGGCCGAGAAGGCCCGCAAGGAGGCCGAGGATCGCCAGCGCAGCATCGAAACGGCGTTCAACGAGCTCAACCTGCACAGCGTGATGGGCGGTCCGACGCCGGTCGCGCGGATCAGCGGCCAGACGGTGAAGGTCGGGGACACCGTGGGGAACTACTTCAAGGTTCTCACGATCCAGGGACGCACCGTGACGCTGCAGGCCGACAGCCAGACGTTCACGCTGGGGATGCAGGCGGGCGCATCGGCGCCCGCGCCGGGAAAGCCCGCGCCCAGGCAAGGCAAGCCGCGCTAAGGAATTGGAACGAAGGGGATCGCGGCGCTTGAGCGCCGAATGAGGGCGTGGATGCCGCGGATCGACATCGACAATCTGTTGGCGGAACTGGGCGCGGCCAAGCCGGGCCCGGACGCGCCGCTGCGCCGCGCCAAGCCGGAAGAGCCCGAGGCGATCAAGGCCAAGCCCGCGCCGCCGGCGCCGCCACCGGGGAAAGAACCGCCCCGGATGTCGACGTCGCCGTACGCGCCGCCGCTGTACACCCCGCAGCCCGCGCCCGAGCTGCCGGCGCGCGAGGCGCTGAGCGAGCTGTACCGGCCCGAGGACCTCGACAGCACCGGTCAATCGACGGGCGCCGGCGCGGCGGAGCTGGGGCAGGTGCTCCTGAAGCGGGGCGTGATCACGGCCCAGCAGCTGCAGGCCGCGGTCACGATCCTCAAGCAGACGCCCGACCGGCGCCTGAGCGATGTGCTCGTCGAGCAGGGCGCCGACGAGGCGCAGCTGCAGCAGACGGTCGCGGACCTGGCGAACGTCGCGTTCGAGCGCATCGACCTCACCAAGGGCCTCGACGGCGGGTTCGACGGCAAGCTCCTGCAGCGACTGGGCGCGGACTTCTGCAAGCAGCACATGGTCATCCCGCTGCGCGGCGGCGAGACGCCGGGCGGCAAGGTCGTCATCGGCGGCATCGACCCGAGCAACGTCTTCCTCATCGACGAGGTGCGCCGGCGGCTGAGCGCGGGGTCGGTCAAGCTCGTGCTCGTGCCCGCGTTCGACATCAAGGGCGCGTTGGAGATCGTCGGCACCTCCACCGGCCAGCAGGCCGAGGAGAACCTCAGCGAGATCCTCGCCGACGTCAGCGACAACGACGTCGAGGTCGAGACCAGGACCAGCGGCGAGGCGGTCGACCTCGAGGCGAAGGCGGGCGAGAGCCCCGTCATCCGCATCGTGAACAAGATCATCCAGACGGCGGTGAACGAGGGGGCGAGCGATATCCACATCGAGCCGGCGGAGAAGAAGCTGCGGGTGCGCTACCGCATCGACGGCGAGCTCTACGAATTGCTCACGCCGCCGGCGAGCATGTCGGCCGCGATCACGAGCCGCCTGAAGATCATGGCGAACATGGACATCTCGGAGCGCCGCATCCCGCAGGACGGGCGCATCCGGTGCACGGTGCAGGGGCGCAAGCTCGACCTGCGCGTGTCGACGATTCCCTGCGCCGGCTCCACGGGCGGCGAGAAGACGGTCATGCGTCTGCTCGACACGCGGTCGATCAACGTCGACCTCGAGAACCTGGGGTTCGATGAGAACACGCTGATCCTGTGGAAGCGGCAGGTCGAGGCGCCGCACGGCATCACGCTCGTGACCGGTCCGACCGGTTCGGGCAAGACGACCACGCTGTACGCATCGCTGCGAACGCTCGACAAGAACTCGATGAACATCTCGACGGTCGAGGACCCGGTCGAATACCACCTCGACGGCATCACGCAGACGCAGATGCACGAGAAGATCGGCATGACGTTCGCCAAGGCGCTCAAGAGCCTGCTGCGTCAGGACCCCGACGTGATCATGCTGGGCGAAATCCGCGACATGGAGACGGCGCACACGGCGGTGCAGGCCGCGCTCACCGGCCACCTTGTGCTCAGCACGCTGCACACCAACGACGCGCCCAGCTCGATCACGCGCCTGGTGAACATCGGCCTGGAGCCGTTCCTCGTGGGCGCCGCGATCAACGGCGTGCTCGCCCAGCGCCTCATCCGCCGGCTGTGCAAGGAATGCAAGGAGATGGGCTCGCCGACGGAAGAGCGGCGCGAGTTCCTCACCATGCAGGGGATGGACCCTGACGGCGTCTTCATCGCCAAGGGCTGCTCCAAGTGCCGCAACTGCGGGTACTCGGGGCGCGTGGGCATCTACGAGCTCTTGTGCGTCGACGACCAGCTCCGCGACACGATCGCAGGCAACCCGAACGTGTCGGCGTTCCGGCGCATGTGCATCGAACGCGGCATGGTCTCTCTCCGCGACGACGGCATGCGCAAGGTGGCCAAGGGCCTCACGACGGTCGAGGAAGTGCTGCGGGTGACCGAGGGCGGGCACTGAGACTCGGCATCACGGGCTGCCCGGTGTGCCGCCCGCCCCGCCAGGCGAACCGCCGCCGCCGCCGGGGCCACCTCCGTGACCAACGCCTCCGGTTCCGTTTCCTCCGTTGCCACCATTGCCGCCGGAACCGCCGACCGGTGGCGTGATGGTCCCTCCATCGCCCAGCCCGCCGTCACCTCCGTCGCCGCCAGCTCCTCCACCGCCGGAAGTTGGGGCACTACCACCAGCGCCACCAGTGCCACCATCACCGCCTTGGCATGGAGGCGCGGGGTGCATGGAATCGCCGGACTCTCCCCCTTCACCGCCGTCGCCGCCGTCACCGCCGTCCCCGCTCAGCGTCCCGCCGGATCCGCCAGCGCCGCCATTTCCGGCGTTTCCACCATTGCCCTTGGATCCGCCTTCGCCGCCACTGCCCCCTATCCCGCCCGCGCCACCGTCTTGGTGCGCGGTACCACCAGCTCCGCCCGACCCGCCATTTCCTCCCGCTCCGCCCGCACCTGTCCCATCTCCGTCCCCACCGCTTCCTCCATTACCACCCACGCCGCCACCGGTATTGCCGTTCCCTCCTGGGCCGCCAGCGCCTCCCGGTTGATTTTTTCCCGGGACCCCGGTCCCGCCATTGCCGCCATTGCCGCCCTGCTTGACTCCTGTGCCCGCGTTACCACCGGCACCGCCCGCGCCAGGGAAGAGTGTGCCAGTCCCGTCGCCACCATTACCTCCCGCTCCCCATTGCCATTGGAACCGCCCGCGCCACCGGTGCCGCCGTTGCCTCCTGGGCCACCATTTCCCCCGGCACCGCCGTTACCGTTAGTGTCCCCAGCCCCACCGGCGCCACCATTGCCGCCTGTAGATCCTTCGCCACCCGGACCGCCGTGGGGCTTGTACGGGCTGTTCGCATCATTTCCGGGCCAACCGGGCGCCCCGTTCGGCGCATATGGACTAATGGTCTCTGTGCCGGGGCATCCGTAACAGTTGGGGTTGAAATTTGGGTGGTATCGGTTCCAACATTGTTGGTTCGCCTCCCAACTTTCCTTACTTGTGATTCCGACGCAAATCGAAGACTCCCCGCTCATGCGGCGGCGACGGCACGTTGGGCGTGTTTACACAAGACAGCCACAAGTCGGCAGCGGCGTGCTGGCGTTCATTGGGCACCTCGAAGCGTTCACCAACACCCATGCGTGCCTGGAACAACGCCAAGAACGCGGCAACGTCGGCGGCATTGACAACTCCGTCCGCGGTGTAATCGGCAGCGATGCTCCCTTTTTGATACAGCTTAAGAAATACTTCCGCATCAGCGCTGTCGATTAAGGTGTCCGCGTTGAGATCGGCCCCAGCCGGAACGAGGACACAGCCAACAGGTATTCCGCTGGCATCGCTCCCGTCGCCCACAATCCAGCCAAAATTCGAAACGTCTCTCGCTCGCTCCAACACCAGGCCGGCTGGCGCGGCGACCACATGCTCGGCAAGCAGGCTTGGCCGGCCTTCAATCCACAGTACCGGCTGCCGCTCCGGGGCCAAGAACTTTCGCTCGTAGTAATAGCTCCATGCGAAGGAGGATTTGCCTGACTCTGGCACAGCGATCCCGACGACCCACCCTGAGTCGTTCAGGCCGTAGGCAGCCGCGGACGCGAACCCATCGGGAGCGCGCAGGATCGTCGCTTGGCCCTTGGCGTCCCACCGCACCGCGACCGTCCGGTGCCAAGGCTCCGTGCGCCCATCCACTGCGACGCCGGCGGTCTCGTTGTTGTCATTGATGTCGGCAGCGACGTTGTCGCCCACGTCGCCCACTCGATCCAAGAAGATTGGTGTCGTCCCGTCGAAGACCGACGCCTGCCTCCACCAATCATCGAGACCGATGATTGTGCTGCCTACCCAGCGTCGTTCAAGATTGACGCCCGTACACCATGCTTGTGGAGTTGGCGTGTCGCCGTTGACGTGCAAGCCCGCTGCCAGGCCGTATCGAGCTTCCGGCAAGATCGCAAAACCCGGTCCATACATCCGCCGCGCGTCCTGCGGGATGTATCCGACAACCTCGTCACGATCGGTGACCGCGTAGGGTATTAGCGGGGTGCCGTCGGGCAGTGGATCGATTGTCCGCACCACATACGGCTGCGCATTCACACCCGAGGCAACCATGGCACAGGCGGCAACCATACCGAGCACGCGGCGTAAACCCGTAGTCATGGCGAACTCCTGAGTGTCTCAGCTTAACCGAACAACACCCCTATGCTTAGCGTGATTTCGTCATTTCATCAACGCGAAACCCGCCAACCGCGGAATCGGGCATTCGTCCAAGTACTCGCTGCATGCGTTGCTGTCATCGGGTTAGGGGGGACTATTGGTTGCGACCGGTCTCCTGTTCCGCCGTCACCACCCGCGTCTGTGCCGACATCGGCACCAGCACCCATTCCCGTGGTTCAAGCTGCACCTAAGCACTCCGGGCCGGAGCGGTTCGGCCCTCCGCCCGTCATCGACGGCCCCGTCGGCGCGGCCCTCGACGAGTTCTTCAAGCGCTCCGTCGTCCACGGCTTCAGCGGGTGCGTGCTCGTCACGGTCGACGACAAGGTCATCCTCCACAGCGGGTACGGGCTCAGCGACCGCGAGGCCGAGGTGCCCGTTAACCTCCGCACGCGCTTCGACACGGGTTCGATCGCCAAGCAGTTCACCGCGGCCGCGGCCCTGCGCCTGGTCATGCAGGGCAAGCTCCAGCTCGACGAGCCGGTCGTCCGCTGGTTCGACGTCGAAACGCTCGGGCTCATCCCCGACCGCAACCGCACGATCACCCTCAAGCACCTGCTCAGCCACACCTCGGGCATCCCCCGGATGTTCAACGTCGACGGCGTCGACATGACCGACCGCGACGCGGTGGTGGCGAAGCTGCTGGCCCCCGAGTTCTCCCGTCCGCCCGGGCGGACGCACATGTACTCGAACGCGAACTATTTCATCCTCGCCGCGGTCATCGAGCGGTGCGCCGGCGTGCCGTTCGAGCAGGCGATGCACGAGCTTGTGTTCGAGCCCGCGGGACTGACGGACACGATGCTGTGCGGCGAGCCCGATCCGCCGGAGGCGGTGGTCAGCGTCGGCACCGACGCGTCCGACGTCGTCCCGGCGCCGCGCCTGGCGGACCTCATCGCGACCGGTCACGAGGACAACAAGCCGTCGGATGAGATCGACGTGCGGATGGACATGGGCAACGGCTGGTACCCCGTCGGGGCGTCGGGGCCGGCCCACCGCATGCCGTTCGGCTGGGGCCACCGCGGCGCGACCGGGGTGATCACCACCCCGGCGGACCTGCTCAAGTGGCACCGGGCCCTGTCGAGCGACGCCATCCTGCCCGCGGACCTGCGCAAGCTCATCGTCACGCCCGCGATCCGGACGTACGCGATGGGGTGGGAAGTCGGGCAGATGGACAACGGGATGTACATGGTCGGGCACAGCGGCTCGATGATCGGCTTCGAGGCCGACTTCCGACGCTACTTCCCCAGCCAGGAGGCCGCGGAGCGCGGGCAGGACGCGAAGGTCGTCACCGTGATCGCCTCCAACAGCCGCGGCCAGCGGACCAACGCGCTGCGCCAGGTGCTCGAGCGGGCGCTGCTCAAGGGCATCGACGGATCGCCGCCGGCCCTCCCGCCGCCGCCCGCGGCGCCGTCGAGCGCGGACGCGCCGGTCGACCCGGGCGTTCTCAACGCCTGCCTGGGCGTGTACGCCCTTCCGACCGGGGGCGAGCTGATGGTGGCGCCGGGAGAGGACGGGAAGCTGAACGTGTTCGCGCTGGGACAGGATGCCGTGAGCGTCGTGCACCCCCCCACTGCGCACGCGGCCCCGATCTTTGCGTACACGAGCCGCCGGACGGAACGTGTGTTGAAGGCGTGGATGACCGGTGATGAGAAGGACCTTCGCGAGCAGCGGCGCTCGGTCGACCCGAACATCAGCGACGGGACGCTGGCGGAGTGGACGGCCAAGTGGAAGACCTGCGGCGCCGCACCGCTGACGGCCATCCGCCCGATCGCGTCGTTCACCAGCGAGCGCCAGCTGCAGACGGTCGTGATGCTCGAGTACGCCGGGTCGAGCGAGCTGGTGCGGGTGCTGTGGCAGGAAGACCTCGTCACGGGGATGGAGCCGGCCGAGACGCTGCCCGTCTCGGCGGAGCTCGTGCCCGAGACGGGGTGGCCGACGGCGTCGTTCGCCACGGTGGGCGAGGAGTGGTGGGTGACGCTGCGACTGGAGTTCCCGCTGCTCAAGGCGGACGGGGGGATCCCCTCGTCGGTGACCGTGAAGTCGCTGGGGCACGAGGTCCGGGCCGAGCGGGTCAAGTAGACTTGCGAGGCGGATACCGGCCATCGGCATCCGCGTCCCGACTACCCGCGATTCACCCCAGGACGCCCCGCGCATGACGACGCCATCGAAGTCATCCCCCCCCGCGGCCCCCGCATCCCCCCATCCGGGATCCGCCAGCGGCGCGATCGAGTCAGTGCTGCAGGAGAACCGGCTGTTCGCCCCGCCCGACGCGAAGTCGCTGGGGTTCTCACGCTGGCAGGTCGCATCGATGGAGCAGTACCGCGCGATGCACGAGCGGTCGCTCAAGGACCCCGACGGGTTCTGGGGCGACGTGGCGCGTGAGCTGCACTGGTTCACGCCGTGGTCGAAGGTGAGCGAGTGGAAGGCGCCGGACGCGAAGTGGTTCGTCGGCGGCAAGACGAACATCGCGTACAACTGCCTCGACCGGCAGGTGGAGGCGGGTCTGGGAGACCAGGCCGCGATCGTCTGGGAGGGGGAGCCGATGGTGGGGGGGCCCGGGGGGAAGCCCGAGATCCGGCGCCTCACCTACCGCGACCTGCTCACCGAGTCGAGCCGACTCGCCAACGCGCTGAAGGCCCTGGGCGTCAAGAAAGGCGACGTCGTCACGATCTACATGGGCATGGTTCCCGAACTCGCGGTCGCGCTGCTCGCGTGCGCCCGCATCGGGGCCCCGCACTCGGTCATCTTCGGCGGCTTCAGCGCCCAGGCCATCGCCGACCGAATCACCGACGCCTCGAGCCGCGTGATCATCACGGCCGACGGCGCGTGGCGGCGCGGCAAGGTTGTCCCGCTCAAGGAGAACGTCGACCAGGCGTGCACGCAGCTCGCCGCGGGCGGTGGAAATCGCGTCGACCACGTGCTCGTGCTGCGCCGCTGCAACAACCCCGTCGCGTGGACGAGCGGGCGTGACAACTGGTGGCACGAGATCGTGCCGGCGGCGAGCGACCGCTGCCCGCCCGCGCCCATGGACAGCGAGGAGATGCTGTTCCTGCTCTAAAAGGGAACTCTCCGGAAACCCCGCCCCCGGCGCCAAGCCGGGGGCGGGTCTTTTTAAGGCCAAAATCGGCCGTGCTCCCCACGCTGCGGGCCCTCCTCGTCCCCCTGCCCGCCCCCCCCCCCCCCCCGCCCCCCGCCCCCGCCGCCCCCGCCCGCCCCCCCCGGCAGGGCCAAACCGCGCGCCCGGGGTGCCGTGCCCGCGCTTGCGCCGCGCCC
>CAZMCC010000016.1:0-46687 GCA_964564695.1 uncultured Phycisphaeraceae bacterium
GGCCGATGTGGCCGTGGCGATGAACACGGGGACTCAAGCGGCAAAAGAGGCCGGGAACATGGTGGACCTGGACTCGAACCCGACGAAGCTGATCGAGGTGGTGCAGATCGGCAAGCAGCTGTTGATGACGCGGGGGTCGTTGACGACGTTCTCGATCGCGAACGACGTGGCGAAGTACTTCGCGATTATTCCCGTGGCGTTCGCGTCGACGTACCCGCAGCTCGATGCGCTGAATGTCATGAGGTTGAACCCGGCGACGGCGATTTTGTCGGCGGTGGTGTTCAACGCGCTGATCATCGTGGCGTTGATCCCGCTCGCGCTGCGGGGGGTGAAGTACACGCCGACGTCGGCGTCGGCGCTGCTGCGGAACAACCTGCTGGTGTACGGGCTGGGGGGGCTGGGCGTGCCGTTTGTCGGGATCAAGCTCATCGATGTGGCGCTGAGCCTGTTTGTGTAAGGAGATCGACCGTGGCTTTACTTGTTCGGGCTTCGCTTGTTCGTCCGGCTGTGGTTGTGTTCGCGGCGCTGTCGCTCATTACCGGCGTCGTGTATCCGCTCGTGGTGACGGGGATTGCGCAGGGCGTGTTCCCGGCGCAGGCGAACGGGTCGCTTGTGGTGAGGGATGGGAACGCCGTGGGGTCGTCGCTCATCGGGCAGGACTTCAGCGGGGACGCGAAGTACTTCTGGGGGCGGGCGTCGGCGACGGGGCCGGTGGCGTACACGTCGTTCAACGGGGACAAGGCGACGGGGTCGTCGGGGTCGAACCTTGGGCCGACGAATCCGGCGCTGGTCGACAACGTCACGGGGCGGATCGAGGCGCTCAAGGCGGCGGACGCGGCGGCGGGGTATCAGCGCCCGGACGGGCAGGCGGTGCCGGTGGACCTGGTGACGGCATCGGGGAGCGGGCTGGATCCGCACATTTCGCTCGCGGCGGCGCGGTATCAGGTGGGGCGGGTGGCGAAGGCGCGGGGGCTGAGCGAGGAGCGGGTCCGGGCGTTTGTTGGCGAGCACACCAGCGCGCGGCAGCTGGGGGTTCTCGGCGAGCCGGTTGTGAACGTGCTGGAGCTCAACCTCGCACTCGATCGTCAGAACCCCGTAACTCAGCCCTGAATGCCGGAGCACGCGCCGTCAACCCCGCCGCGACTTCTTGTTGTATGGCAGCGGACCATGCTTCGCGATCATGTGTTCTTCGATCTCGCGTCGACCGAAGGGCGTTTCTACAACCGCGATCGCGAGTGATCTCGACATGTACGCACCGAGCCACTCTTCGATGTGGGACGGAAACGTCCGCTTGCTCGTTGCCGGTTCAAACCCCGCAATTTCGCTGCACCGCTGCGTACCGAGACTCCGCCGCAGCGTGTGGTTGCGGGTATCAAAGAGGTCGCCCATCCGGCCGCGCAAGCTGCCGGATTCGCCGACGTACGCGAGTTTGCCAAGTTCGAATACCGCGTAGACGCCGGGATTGAGTGAAAACTGCTTCGCCCACTGCCTTGACGATCCAAACACTTTGCGGCGGCCTTCGAGGAGCAGGAGCTCCTCGCAGACTGCGAGGAATTGGTCGCGGGCTGTAGCGGGCATGATCGCGTGCAGGCGTTCCATGCTGCAATCCTATCGAAATCCCGCCGCTCCCGCGTCCACGGGGCCCGCCGGCCCTTATTTATGCCGCGCTGATGTGATTCTGTCCGGATTTCTCTACGATGTGACATGTCCTTAGACGGTCGCGCCAAGCCCGAAGCGTTCCTGGCACGTGCGCAGCGCGAGGAGGCCCGCGCCGGGCGTGGGCGGCTGAAGGTCTTCTTCGGGGCCGCGCCGGGCGTCGGCAAGACCTACGCGATGCTTGAGTCGGTGCAACGGCTCGGGCGCGACGGCATCGACATCGTCATCGGTCTGGTCGAGACGCACGGGCGCAGCGAGACCGAGCAGATGCTGCTGGGCCTCGACATCCTGCCGCGCCGGAGCGTGGAATATCGCGGGCAGGACGGGACCGGCGCCCCGGTCACTCTTCGCGAGTTCGATCTCGACGCGGCCCTCGCCCGCAAGCCCGAGATCGTCGTGCTCGACGAGCTGGCGCACACGAACGCGCCGGGGTCCCGGTTTGAAAAACGATGGCAGGATGTGCAGGAGCTGCTCAAGGCGGGGATCAGCGTCTACACCACGCTCAATGTGCAGCACATCGAGAGCCTCAACGACGTGGTCGCTCAGATCACGGGCGTGCGGGTGCACGAGACGGTGCCCGACGCGGTCGTCGACGACGCGGACGAGGTCGAGCTTGTCGACCTGCCGCCGGAGGTGCTGCTGGAGCGGCTCAAGGCCGGGCGGGTGTACGTGCCCGAAAGCATCCAAGCCGCCAC
Source organism: uncultured Phycisphaeraceae bacterium (assembly GCA_964564695.1). Lineage (GTDB taxonomy): Bacteria > Planctomycetota > Phycisphaerae > Phycisphaerales > UBA1924 > CAZMCC01. The sequence continues at coordinate 2,352 of CAZMCC010000016.1, forward strand.
CGAGTCGTTTTTCCGCCGAGGCAACCTCACGGCCCTGCGCGAACTGGCACTTCGGCGCACGGCCGAGTGGGTCGACCGGCAGATGCAGGAATACAAGCGGGGCAAGGGGATCCGGGCGATCTGGCCGGCGGCGGAGCGGATTTTGGTGGCCGTGAGCCCGAGCCCGTCGTCGGGGAAGATCGTGCGGGCGGCGAAGCGGATGGCGGCGGGGCTGCACGCGGATTTGATCGCGGTGTATGTGGAGACGCCGCGGACGGCGAATCTGTCGCAGGCGGATCGGGACCGGGTGTCGCAGACGCTGCGGCTGGCGGAGAGTTTGGGGGCGGAGACGCTGACGATCAGCGGCGCGAACGCCGCGGCGGAGCTGATCGGGCTGGCGCGGTCGCGGAACGTGAGCAAGATCGTGGTGGGGAAGACGGGGCAGTCGCGCCTGCGCGAGGCGGTGCTGGGGTCGTTTGTACACAATCTGATCCGGCTCAGCGGCGAGATCGACGTGTACGTGATCCGGGGGGACTCGGACGCGCGGCCGCTGGTAGACGCGGGGTGGCTGGAGCAGCGGCTGGGGCGATCGGGTGCTCGTCGATCGGGGCTGTGGCAGTACGGGGCGGCGCTTGCGGTGATCGGCGCCTGCACGGGCGTTGGGCTCGCGGTGTTCGAGACGTTCCACCTTGCGAACATCGTGATGCTGTACCTGGCGGGGGTCGTGGTGGCGGCGGTGTGGCTGGGGCGCGGGCCGGCGGTGGTGGCGGCGGTGCTCGGTGTGGCGGCGTTCGACTTCTTCTTTGTCGAGCCGCGGCTGGCGTTCGCGGTGTCGGATGTGCAATACCTGCTCACGTTCGGGGTGATGCTGGCGGTCGGGCTGCTGATCGCGAACCTGACGGCGCGGCTGGGGCGGCTGGCGGACACGGCGCGGGACCGGGAGCGCCGGACGGCGCTGCTCTACGCGATGTCGCGCGAGCTTGCGGCGGCTCCGGATCAGCGCGAGGTCGCGACGGTGGCGGTGCGGCATCTTCACGACACGTTTGACTGTGACGCGGCGGTGCTGCTGCCGGGGTCCGGGAATGCGGCGGGCGGGACGGGCGGGCTTGATGCCGTAGCGACGGCGGGTTCGCCCGACTGGATCAACGACGAAGCGGGACGCGAGCGTGGCGTGGCACGCTGGGCGTTCGACCACGCCAAGCCGGCGGGGATCGGAACGCAGGCGCTTCCCGGATCGACCGGCCGGTATCAGCCGCTGTCGTCGTCGCAGGGGAAGATCGGGGTGCTGGCGCTGCGGCCGCGGACACCCGAGGCCCTCGCAAGCCCGCCGCAGCAGTTGCTGCTCGACACGTTCGTGAATCAGGTGGCGCTGGCGCTGGAGCGGGTGGGGCTGATCGAGGGGCGGCAGGCGGCGCGGGTGGAGGCGGAGTCGGAGCGGCTGCGGAGTGCGCTGCTGAGCTCGGTGTCGCACGACCTGCGCACGCCGCTGGCGACGATCGCGGGGGCGGCGACGGCGCTGCAGTCGGGGGGAACCCTTGATGATCGCACTCGCACCGAGCTGACCGACAGCATCGTGAACGAAGCGGAGCGACTGAATGACCTGATCGCGAACCTCATGTTCGCGACGCGGCTCGAGGCCGGCGGCGTCGAGTTGCACCGGGAGTGGGCGAGCGTCGAGGAGATCGTGGGGGCGGGGCTGTCGCGTCACCGGGAGGCCCTGCGCGGGCGCCCGTTCACCGTCCTGATCCCGCAGGATCTGCCAATGGTCCGCGTCGACAACGCGATGCTGCCGCAGGTGATCCACAATCTTGTGGACAACGCATTGCGGTACACGCCTCCCGGCACGCCGATCAACGTCGCGGCGTGGACGACCGAATCGAACATCATCGTGAAGGTGGCCGACGAGGGGCCGGGGCTCACCGACGACGAACGATCGCGGGTGTTCCAGCGGTTCTATCGCGGGCGGGCGGCACGCCCGACGGGCGGGCAGAGCGGGATCGGGCTGGGGCTGACGATCTGCGAGGGGATCATCAAGGCGCACGCCGGGCGGATCTGGACGGAAGAGAACACGCCGCGGGGTGTGGCGTTCCTGTTCTCGCTGCCGATTGACCGGCCGCAGCCGAGCGTGCCGGTTGAAGCGACGGAGACGGGCGCGTGAGCACGCCGTCGAATGGGCCGCTGGTGCTGGTGATCGAGGATGAACAACCCATCCGGCGGTTTCTCCGCGCGACACTGGAGAGCCAGGGGTACCGGGTCAAGGAGGCGGAGACTGCCGCCGAGGGGCTGCTGCAGGTCCGCTCGCAGCGGCCCGACCTCGTGCTGCTCGACCTGGGCCTGCCCGACGGCGACGGCATCGACGTCACCAAGACCATCCGGGGAGAGTCGGGTGTGCCGATCGTCGTCCTGTCCGCCCGCGGCCAGGAGAACGACAAGGTCGCGGCCCTCGACGCCGGGGCGGACGACTACCTCACAAAGCCGTTTGGTGTGGGGGAATTGGCCGCACGCATCCGCGTCGCGCTGAGGCACGCGGCCCGTCCTGACGGCGCGGCAGCATCGGTCCCCTACGAAGCCACGGTCGACGGGCGAACGCTGCACGTCAACGTCGAGACTCGCACGGTCAGGTTGACCGACGGGACCGGAACCCGTCTGCTGCGCCTTACTGTGACCGAGTTCAAGCTGCTCGCATTCCTCGTGAAGCACGCCGGGAAGGTGCTCACGCACCAGCAGATCCTGCGGGACGTCTGGGGGCCGACGCACACGCGGGATGTCCAGTACCTGCGGGTGTACGCGGGGCAGCTCCGCCAGAAGATCGAGGCGAGCTCGGCACAGCCGCAGTTCCTGCTCACGGAGTCGGGAATCGGGTATCGGCTGGCCGCACCGAGCGAGGCGGGGCCGCCTGGCTGAGCCGGAAATCCTGAGCGGGTTGCGCTTGAAGGGACCAGCGTTGGGCGACGGCGAGGTCGGGGTCACCGTGGAAGGCCAAGCCGCCCTGCCCGGTCGAATCGGCGGCGGTCTGGAGACCTGCGTGCAGGTGCCCCTCGCAATCGCCCGCGTTTCGCGTATCGTCCCCCGGATTCATAACCCGGAGGTCGGTGGTTCGAGTCCGCCCCTCGGCATTTCGGTCGGCGGCGGCACGCCGCCGCACCCCACTCAAACGTCTAAGCCGTTGGATCGCAATGGGGTTGCGCCCGCACCCGGGCGTGACGATTTGTAGTCGGCGTCGCGCGATTCGATGAATCGCCGCTCATTCGGCATTCTGGACACGCTTGGCTCCTAAAGATCGGCGCGTCCACCCACTTTGCGGTGTGACGTCACAGGGAGACCCGAGTTGGCACCTACCTCCACAAAGCTCGCCCCGATCCTGAAGCAGCACGAGGGCGCGATTCTCGATCAGTGGCTCGCGGTCCAGAAGGCCGCGGGCACGTCGCGGCCGGACCTGATCAAGGAGAGTGAGCTGCGCGAGCACTCGCGCCGGTTCCTTGATCTGTTCACGAAGGCGACGAGCGCGGCGGGTGCGGACGCGGCGCACTCGGCGTACGACGAGCTGCGCTCGATGCTCGGGGACCTGTCGCGGAACATGGCCAAGCTGGGCTTCGCGCCGACGGAGACGGCGTCGTTTGTCTTCTCGCTCAAGGAGCCGGTGTTCGGGCGGCTGAGCACGGCCCTGGCGGCGGACCCCAAGGCGATGATCGAGGAGACGTGGGCGGTCAGCGTCGTGCTCGACAAGCTGGGGCTGTACACGACCGAGGTGTACCAGAAGTCGCGCGACGAGGTCATCATGCGCCAGCAGCAGGAGCTGCTCGAGCTGTCGACCCCGGTGGTGCGCCTGTGGGACGGCGTGCTGGCGCTGCCGCTGATCGGCACGCTCGACAGCAACCGCACGCAGGTGGTGATGGAGACGCTGCTTCAGGAGATCGTGTCGACGGGCGCGGGGATCGCGATCATCGACATCACGGGCGTGCCGACGGTGGACACGCTGGTGGCCCAGCACCTGATGAAGACGGTGGCCGCGGCCCGGCTGATGGGCGCTGACTGCATCATCAGCGGCATCCGGGCCCAGATCGCGCAGACGATCGTGCACCTTGGGGTGGACCTTCAGAACGTGATCACGAAGGCGAGCCTGGCGGACGCGCTGGCGGTGGCGCTCAAGCGCAACGGGTTCGTGGTCGTCAAGGCCGCCACGCCGAAGGCCGAGGCCTAACCCATGGACCGCATCCCGATCCTCAAGCTTGGCGACTGCCTGCTGGTGACGATCCAGGTCGATATGCACGACCGGCTGGCGATCACGCTCCAGGACGACCTGACGGAGCGGATCGTGAAGGACAAGGCCCGCGGGGTGCTCATTGACATCTCGTCGCTGGACGTGGTGGACTCGTTCATCGGGCGCATGCTCGACAACATCGCGTCGATGGCACGGATCCTGGACGCGCACACCGTGGTGGTGGGGATGCGGCCGGCCGTGGCGATCACGCTGGTTGAGCTGGGGCTCACGCTCACCGGCGTGCGCAGCGCGCTGAACGTGGAGCGCGGCATGAAGATGATCCGCTCGTCCATCGACACCCCCTCCTCGGAGGCCGAGAATGGCGCCTTCGGGGCCTGAGACCCTGCCGATCAAGTCGGGCGAGGATGTGGTGCGCGTCCGCCAGCTCGTCCGCCAGCGGTCCGTCGACATGGGGTTCAGCCTCATCGAGCAGACCAAGCTCGTCACGGCGGCGAGCGAGCTGGCCCGCAACACCCTCGAGCACGGGGGCGGGGGCGAGGTGCAGGTCGACGAGGTGGCGTCGAACGGGCGGCGGGGGCTGCGGCTCACGTTCGTCGACACGGGGCCGGGAATTCCGGACATCGACCAGGCGCTCAAAGACGGGTTCACGACCGGCGGCGGGCTGGGGCTTGGGCTCGGCGGGGCCAAGCGGCTGATGAGCGAGCTGGAAGTTCAGTCGAAGGTCGGAGCGGGAACCCGCATCCAAACCACGAGGTGGAAATGAGTTCTTCCCTTCCCCCTGTGTCGCCTCGGCCCGCGTCCAGAGCGATGGACGTGCGCGATCAGAGCCACGTGGCGGAGGTTCGCCGCGCGGCGGTGGCGGCGGCGGTGGAGCTGGGAGCGAGCCGTGCGAGCGAGGCGGGGATCGTCGCGACCGAGCTGGCGACGAACCTGCTCAAGCACGCGGGCGAGGGGGCGATCATCGTGCAGGTGGATCACGAGGGCGGGCTCGAGCTGCTGGCGATCGATCGCGGCCCGGGGTTTGCGAACCTCGAGATCGCGATGCGCGACGGGTTCTCGACCGCGGGGAGCCCGGGCACGGGGCTGGGCGCGGTCGCCCGCTTCTCGAACGTGATGGAGGTCTATTCGCAGCTCGGGAGGGGCACGGTGATCTACGCGGTGGTGGGCGCGGGACCGGGGCGCTCGGGAGCGGCGGCGACCTCTTCACCCCGACCACCCCCACCACCCGCTCCGCGGGCCGGGCTGCTGGCCGTGGGGCTGAGCGTGGCGCTGCGGGGAGAGAGCGTGTGCGGCGACGGGTATGCGGCGCACGGCGGGGCGCAGGGATTCTTCATGCTGGTGGCGGACGGGTTGGGGCACGGGCCGATGGCCGCGGAGGCTTCGCAGGCCGCGCTGGAGATCTTCGCGAAGCGAACTGGCGAGCCGCCGGGGGCGGTGGTGAGCGACATTCACGATGCGCTGCGGGCGACGCGCGGAGCGGCGGTGGCGCTGGCGCACGTGCACCCGCACCTGGGAACGGTGCGGTATTGCGGGGTGGGGAACATCGTGGGGGCGGTGGTGTCGGACGACGGGATGAGGCGGATGATCTCGCACAACGGGACGGCGGGACTGGGCTCGCCGCGGATGAGTGAGTTCACGTATCCGTGGACGCCGAACTCGATGCTGATCATGCACAGCGACGGGCTGGGGACCAAGTGGGATCTCGAGCAATACCCGGGGCTGGTGCGGCGGCACCCCGCGCTGGTGGCGGGGGTGCTGCTGCGGGACTTTTCCCGCGAGCGTGACGATGCGACGGTGGTGGTCGCGCGGGAGGCGGCGGCATGAGCCAACCCCACCCCCCCCACCCCGCCCATCCCCCCCACCCCCTCAACGGCGCCCACCCGCTGCTCACGGTGACGATCCAGTACGAGCGGGACGTGGTGTCGGCGCGGCAGCGGGCCCGCCAGGTGGCGATGCTGCTGGGGTTCGAGACGCAGGACCAGACGAAGCTCGCGACGGCGGTGTCGGAGATCGCGCGGAACGCGTTCGCGTACGCGGGCGGGGGGAAGGTGGAGTTCACGATCGAAGGGCGCACGCCGCCCCAGCTGCTGGTCGTGAAGATCTCGGACAGCGGCACGGGCGTGCGTGACCTGACGACGATCCTGGAGGGGCGGTACCGGTCGCCAACGGGGATGGGCGTGGGGCTGCTGGGCGCGAAGCGGCTGATGGACTCGTTCGACATCAAGAGCACGCCGGGCGGGACGACGGTGTGGCTGCGCAAACTCCTGCCTTCCAAGGCCGGATTGATCCGGCCCGAGCGGGTGAAAGAGATCACCACGGCCCTGGCGGCGCAGCGTCCCGATGACGCGTTTGCGGAGATCCGCCAGCAGAACCAGGAGCTGCTGGGCACGCTCGACGAGCTGCGCAAGCGTCAGGACGAGCTGGCGCGGAGCAACCGGGAGCTGGAGGACACCAATCGAGGCGTAGTTGCGCTGTATGCGGAGCTCGACGAGCGGGCGGACCACCTGCGCCGGGCCGACGAGGTCAAGACGCGGTTCCTGTCGAACATGACGCACGAGTTCCGGACGCCGGTGAACTCGGTGCTCGCGCTTTCAGGGCTGCTGCTGGACGGCGTCGACGGGCCGCTCAACGTCGAGCAGCTCAAGCAGGTGGGGTACATCCGCAAGGCGGCCAATGACCTGTCGGAGCTGGTGAACGACCTGCTGGACCTGGCGAAGGTCGCGGCGGGGAAGGCGCCGGTGCGCCCGTCGGAGTTCGTGGCGACGAACCTGTTCGGGGCGCTGCGCGGCATGCTTCGCCCGCTGCTGGTGAGCCAGTCGCTCACGCTCGTGTTCGAGGAGCCCGAAGGCATCCCGGGGCTGAACACCGACGAGACCAAGGTGTCGCAGATCCTGAGGAACTTCATCTCCAACGCGCTGAAGTTCACGGAGCGGGGCGAGATCCGGGTGCGGGCGTCGTACGACGAGGCGACCGACCGGGTCGCGTTCAGCGTCGCCGACACGGGCATTGGGATCGCCAAGGGCGACATGGCGCACATCTTCGAGGAGTTCAGCCAGCTCGACAGCCACCTGCAGCGGCGGGTGAAGGGGACGGGCCTGGGGCTGCCCCTGTCGAAGCGGCTGGCGGAGCTGCTGGGCGGGTCGGTGAACGTCGAGAGCACGCCGGGAATGGGATCGGTGTTCACGCTGAGCGTGCCGCGGACGTACGCAGGGGCGCGGGTTGAAGAGGTCGCGGACGAGCCGACGGTGGTGCAGACGGGGATGATGGCGGTGCTCGCGGTGGAGGATCAGCCGGAGGACCGGCTGGTGTACGACCGGCTGCTGCGGGGGACGGACTTTCAGCTCATCACGGCCCAGAGCGTGGCTCGGGCCAGGGACACGCTGGCGCGGGTGACGCCGCGGGCGATCCTGCTGGATCTGGTGCTGGGGAACCAGGACGCGTGGAAGTTCCTGGCGGAGCTGAAGCGCGAGGCGGCGACGGCGGCGATCCCGGTCATCGTGGTGACGTCGATCGACGACCGGGCGAAGGCGTCGGCGCTGGGGGCGGACTCGTACGCGATCAAGCCGCTGGACCGGCAGTGGCTGGTGGCGGAGCTGACGCGCCTGGTGCACCGGCGGACGGCGCTGGTGATCGACGACGACGAGGCGGCGCGGTACACGCTGCGGCAGTTGCTGCGGCGCGCGGGGTGGGAGACGATTGAGGCCCAGAGCGGGCCGGAGGGGCTCGCCAAGGCCGCGAGCGGGCATGTCCGGGCGATTTTCCTCGACCTGTCGATGCCGGGGATGAACGGGCTGGCGGCGTTGGCACGGCTCCGAAATGAACCGGCGACGGTGTCGACGCCGGTGTTTGTGAGCAGTGCGGCGGCGCTGTCGACGGAAGATCGAGCCCGGATCGAGGGGCTGGGGGCACAATTGCTTCCCAAGGGCCTGCTGGGGCCGGCGGGTGTGGCCGCCGCGCTGCGGGGACTTGAAGCGCGGGGCGCGGGGGCGCACACTGTGGATGACCGCAGCGTGAGCGAGTCGTAGTCGAACCATGCCCAACACGACCAACAACACGATTCTTGTCGTCGACGACCACGAGTCGTCGCGGTATGCGCGGGGGCGGGTGCTGCGCCGTGCGGGGTATGAGGTGGTGGAGGCCGCGACGGGGCAGGAGGCGCTCGAGGCGGTGGCGCGGGTGCATCCGCAGCTGATCCTGCTCGACGTGCAGCTGCCGGACATCAACGGCCTGGACGTGTGCCGGAAGATCAAGGGCGACCCGGCGACATCGGTGATCCCGGTGCTGCACATGTCGGCGACGAACATCACGGGACCGGACCAGGTGCGCGGGCTCGAGGGGGGCGCGGACGGGTATCTGGTGGAGCCGGTGGCGCCGGAGGTGCTGGTGGCGACGGTGGGCGCGCTGCTGCGGATGCGCCGGGCGGAGAACGAATCGCGGGAGTCGCGCCGGGCGCTGAACGTGCTCGTGAGCAATTTGCCGGGGGCGGCGTACCGGAGCGAAAGCGTGGGGGGGCGCCTGACCTTTGTAAGCGGGCGAGTCGAGGAAGTCACCGGATTCCCGGGTGATGAACTGCTGGGCGAGCCGAGCGGCTGGTGGGGGCTGATTCCGCCGGAGGATCTGACCGGGGCGCGGGCGCTGGTGGCGGCGAGCCCGCCGGGAACGCCGCTGGAGCTGGTCTACCGCATCCGGCACCGCGACGGAACGGTGCGGTGGCTGTGGGACCGGATGACGCCGGTGAACGGCCCTGGCGGAGTGACGTTCTGGGAGGGCTTCGCCACCGACATGACGGAGCGCAAGGCGGCGCAGGAAGTCATCGCGCGCGAGCAGGAGCGGCTCTCGGAACTCGTGCGGGCGAAGACCGAGGAGCTGCAGCGCTCGCACGAACAGTTGCGGTTGACCGAGCGGCTGGCGGCGCTGGGCACGCTCTCGGCGGGGCTCGGGCACGACATGGCGAACCTGCTCGTGCCGCTGCGGGTGCGACTGGAGAATCTCAAGGCGACGGCGCTGCCGCCGGGGGCGCAGGAGGAGGTCGAAGCGATCTGGGATGCGTGCGACTACCTGCGCCGGCTGGCGGGGGGCTTGAGGTTGCTGGCGGTCGATTCGTCGGCGCCGGGGACGGCCCAGTCGACCGAGGTGCACGACTGGTGGAACGACGTTTCGGGGCTGCTGCGGAGCACGCTGACGCGGCACATCGACCTCACGGTCGATCTGCCGCCGGGCGAGTGCTGGGTGGCGATGAGCAAGACGGGGCTGACGCAGGCCGTGTTCAACCTTGTGCAGAACGCGGGCGAGGCGATGAAGTCGATGGGGCAGGGAGCGGTGTCGGTGGGCGTGAAGGCGAGCGATGCACAGACGGTGACGATCACGGTGCGCGACTCGGGACCGGGGATGGCGCCGGAGGTGGCGGCTCGGTGCCTGGAACCGTTCTTCACGACCAAGCCGCGCGGGGTTTCGACGGGGCTGGGGCTGGCGCTGGTGTACGCGCTGGTGAACGACGCGGCGGGGCGGCTGTCGATCGACTCGGCGCCGGGGAAGGGGACGACGTTCTCGATCATGCTGCGGCGCGGGACGCCGCCCGTGGCGCTCGATGGCGTGCAGCCGATCGGGGTTATCGTCGGGGTGGAGCTGCGCGACAAACGGATTGAGGGGCTTGTGATCGCCGAGGCGCGGCGGCTGGGGTGCGATGCGCAATCGCTGGCGGGCGTGGCGCAGACGGCGACGGTGCGGGTGGTGGACCGGCCGGAGCTTGTCGGCGATTCGCCGGGTCGCGTGATGTTTGCGGGCGACGAGGGGACGGCGCCGCAGGGGACGCTTGTCGTGGGTGTGCGGCCGAAGCTGCAGGACATCCGGCAGGGGCTGGTGCGCCTGGTGTCGGGTGCGGCGGGGGCGGGGCGCTGAGGGCTCGGCCGGGCTGGTTACGTGCGGGTGCCCTGGGTCGGGCGCTTCGCCAGACCCCGGGCGTAGGTCAAGCGACGTCGGTCGGCGGGCTCAAGCCCAACCCCGGGTCTGCCCAAAGCGGCCGACCCGGGGCACCCAGCGCAGATGTCATCCGGAATCGCATTACTTGGATTGCTTGGCGTCGGTGCTCTCGGGCACGTACATGCTCGTGGCGTTGATGACGACGCCGCTGTTCTCGACGAGAACGACGCGGCCGACGATGACGACCTCGGTGAGTTCCTTGAGGCCGTGGCGGCCCTTGAGGTCGGTGCGGAGGACGTCCCACTTGGCGTTGACGACCTGGACGGTGACAGAGTTGGCGAGGATTTCCTCGCGGGTATCGCAGCAGTAATCCCAGGGCTTCTTGCACTTGTCGCCGGGGTTTTCGTTGCAGGCCTTGAGGCCGCGGCCGACGAGGGTGCAGACGGCGCGTCCGCCGACGAAGGGCTCGGCGCTGCCGCCGACGCGGCCCTTGAGGACGACGTCTTCGCCGATCTTGAAGCCGGCCTTGCGGGCTTCCGAGACGTCGCGGGCGTTGGCGGCGGGGGCGTCGGTGAAGAAGCCCTGAGGGAGGGGCGCGGGAGGGACATGGAAGGTGCGGGCGGAGATGACGACGGTGTCGGGGGAGGTGCTCTCGACCTTGCCGGTGACGAAGACTTCGGCGCCGGGCTTGAGCATGTGCTCACCATCGAGCTTGCCCTTGAGGGGGGCGTTGTCGGCGCCGAGGATGCGGATCTTTGCGCGGGGTGTGCCGGGCGGGGTCACTCCGCCGGCGGGGGCGAGGGTCTGGACGAGGAGGAACTCGGCGGCGTCGGCGTCGAAGCCGTCGGTGTGAGGGATGTAGCCACGGACGCTGATGGTGTCGTTGGCTTTGGCGGCCAGGGCGGCGGAGACTTCCTTCGCGTCGGCGGCGAGCTTGGGGGCCATGAGCCGCTTGACGTCGGCGATGGACGCGGGGGGCTTGGGGGTGGGCTGGGCGTGGGCGGCGGGCGTGCACAGGATTGCGAACGCGATCACGGCGCCGGCGGCACGCAGGGCGATGTTCGAGGATGTGGAGCGGGTACGCATGGGGTGGATCTCCTGCTTTGTCGGGGGGGGTCGAATGTGGTCGGGGTGGTTGTTCTACACGGCTTTGAGTGCGCTCGGGATCGGGGGGCGGAGGCAGCGTATTGCGGGCGGGAGGGCCCCCAGGACTCCCAGGGCGAAGGCCGAGAGCAGGCCGAGCACGACGACGCGCTCGTCGATGGCCAGGCCGAAGGCGCCCATGGAGAACCGGACGCTGACGCCGTCAAGGGCGAGAACGCCGACGGCGCAGGCGAGCAGCCCGCCGGCGGCGGTGGCGAGGACGGCCTCCTGGATCATGGACCAGAAGATGGCGAGGCGGCGGTAGCCGAGGGCCTGGAGGGTGCCGAGTTCGCGGATGCGGGAGGCGAAGGCGGCGTACATGGTGTTGAGGCCGCCGAAGAGGCCGCCGACGGCGATGAGGCTGGCGGTGACCCAGGCGACGACGCGGATGGGGCCGAAGAAGGTGGCGAGGCGGGCGTAGTACTCGCGCTCGGGGGTGGCGGAGAGCTCGAGATCGGGGCGGGTCTTGGTGAATGCGGCGATGTCGGCGAACTCGGCGCCTTCACCCGTGAGCGGGTCGTAGGGGTCGAGGGTGACGACGATGCAGGAGATGGATTCGCGCTTGGTCGCGGCCTTGAGGTCGGTGAGGGGCGCCCAGACCTCGGCCTCGACGACGGTGCCCGGTGCGGCGAAGCGGCCGACGATGGTCCAGTCGCGGTTGTCGAAGTGGAGCGTGCGGCCGACGGCGACGTCGGCGTCGCTGACACCCAGCACGGTGGCGGCGGTTCGTCCGACGAGGAGTTCGTTGGCGCCATCGCGGGGCCAGCGACCGGCGGTGAGGGAGACGTTGTCGTGGACGAGTGCGGCGGCGGTGGAGACGCCGCGGAACATGACCTGGCGACGGGGGGCGTGGTCGTCACCCCCCCCCACCCCCCCCACCGGCGCGACGCTCACGGGGAGCATGACGTGGACCTCGGGGGAGACGAAGGCGACGCCGGCGCGGGTGCGGATGCCGGTGACGCTCGCGGCGAGGATGCCGGGGGTGGCGGCCTCGACCTCGCTGCGCTCGACGCTCTCTTCGCTGCCGGCGCCCAGGAGGATGACGTTGTGCTCGCCTCCGGTGGCGGTGAGGGCCCGCGACATGCCCTCGACGAAGCCGCCCGCGACGAGGACGAGGAGGACAACGAGGGCGGAGCCGCCGACGGAGAGCACGAGGCGCGCGGGGGAGCGGCCGAGGTTGCGGACGGCGTATTCGAAGGGGAGTCGTCTCATGGTTGCTTGTCTGTCAACTTTCGCTGAGGTTGAGTCACACCGCCCGGAAACACGACGCGATCTCGCGGCGGCCGGCGCGGACGGCCGGGACGAGGCCCGCGAGTACGCCCACGCTGGCGGAGATCGCCAGGCCCCACGCGACCATGGACCACGAGGGCGAGATCGTGATCGAGAGGCCTTCCTGCGACAGGCTGAAGTTGCCGAGGGACACCACTGCGAGGGCCGCCCCGGCGCCGAGGATGCCGCCGAGCACGCCGACGAGGAGGCCCTCGCTCACGATCATGCGGGCGATGAGGCCGGAGCGGAAGCCGAGGGTCTGGAGCACGGCGTGCTCCTTGATGCGGTCCTGAACGCTGAGCACGATTGCGTTGGCGACGAGCGCGAGGACGGCGGCGAGGCAGCCCCAGCCGAGCCAGCGGGTGAACTTGACGAGCTCGACGATGTCGGAGCCGGCCTGGGCGACGAAGGCTTTCTCGGGGCGGGTGGTTGTGGGGTCGGCTTCGGCGCGGAACTGGGCGTCGATGGCTGAGGCGATGGCGGTGAGTCTCTTGGGGTCGTCGACGCGGACGGTGAACTGGGTGACGGTGCCGACGCCGCCGCCCTTGTCGGAGGCGCGCTGGAGGAAGTCGAGGTGGACGTAGGCGACGTTCTGGTCCTGGGCTTCGGGGGAACGGATGATGCCGGCGACGGTGACGGTGACACCGGAGGCGTCGAACGACTCGCCGACCTTGAAGCCGCGGCGTGAGGCGAGGGCTTCGCCGACGATCGCCGAGTCGGAACGGGTGCGCCAGGCGTCGAGTGAGCCGGAGCGGAATTCCCACTTGGACGACATTCCCCCCACCTTCCCATCGGCTCCCGTCCCGCCCGACATGTCTTCCGGCTCCACGCCGCGGAACGTGATCACGTCGAGCGACGCGCGGCAGTTGTTCACGACGATCTTGATGGGGACGGCGGAGGCTACACCGGGAATCTTCTCGATGCGGTCCACGTAGAACTGCGGGAGGCGGCTGGTGGCGGGGCAGAAGCGGTTCTCGCGGTAGACGATGAGCGTGGTGTCGCCGGCGGCGGCCTCGGTGGAGGCCCGCACGCCTTCCTGCAGGGCCTGCACGGCGATGAAGAGGAACATGGCTACGCCGACACCGGCCACGGTGAGGGACGTGCGCACGCGGTGGCGGGAGAGCTGCTTGACCACGACGGGGATGAACCTCGCGGCGATCATCGGACGGCCTCCTGGGCTTCAAGGGCCGTGCGGCGAGCGGCGAGCGTGGCGGCCTCGATGAGACGGCCTTTCTCAAGGTGGAGCGTGCGCCGGGCGTAGGCGGCGCACTTGGCGTCGTGGGTGACGATGAGGAGCGTTTTGCCGAGCTCGTCGCAGAGGCGGGTGAGCAGGGCCATGATCGAGCGGGCGGAGTCCTGGTCGAGGTCGCCGGTGGGTCCGTCGCGGACGGGGATGGCGGGGTCGGGGACGATGGCGCGGGCGATGGCGACGCGCTGCGCCTGGCCGCCGGAGGGCTGGCGCGGGTAGTGGTCATGGCGGTCGGCGATGCCGACGAGGTCGAGGGCGGTCGAGACTTTGTCGTGGCGTTCGCGGGCGGAGAGGCGGTGGAGCAGCAGCGGGAGCTCGACATTTTCGTAGGCGGTGAGGACGGGGACGAGGTTGTAGAGCTGGAAGACGTATCCGACGTGATGGCTGCGCCAGTCGGCGAGGCGGCTGCGGGAGAGGGCGCCGATGTCCTGGCCGCCGATGATGAGCTGGCCGCCGGTGGGGCGGTCGATTCCGGCGATGAGGTTGAGGAGGGTGGTCTTGCCGCTGCCGGAGGGGCCCATGAGGGCGAGGAAGTCGCCGGCGGGGACGTCGAGGTCGAGCTCCTGGAGCGGGGTGATGACGTTGTCGCCCTTGCGGTAGGACTTGGTGAGGCGGCGGCACTGGATGAGGGGTTGGGCGGTCATGGCTGCTCCTCGCTTGGTATAGCGGCGGGGGTGCTTCGAATGACGAGGCGCGAGCCCTCGCGGAGCGATGGCGGGGCGTCGAGGATCACACGGTCGGTGAGGGTGAGGCCGCGGGTGGCGGTGATGAAGCCTTCGTCGGGGCTGGGGGCGGTGGCGATCTCGCGGCGACGGGCGATCGGCGAGCCGGAGGAGGAATCGACGATCCAGACCAGGGCGGCGTGGTCGGTGGTCGGGGTGATGGAGGCGGCGGGGATGACGAGGGCGAGGCCGCCCCCCCCAGTGGCGCCGGCGGGGGCGGTGGGTGCGCCGTCTGGGCCGCCGGGCGGAGTTCCCGGCGTGGGGGCCGCGGGGTAGAGCTTCACCCGCATGAGCATCTCGGGCTTGAGCACGGGCGAGGGCGCGGTGAGGGCGACCTTGAACTGCACGGTGTTGCGCTGGATGTTCGCTTCGTGGATGACGCGCGCGACCACGCCGGTGAACTCGGCGTCGGGGAGGGCCTCGGTGATGACGACGGCCCGGGTGCCGACGCCGATCTTGGCGGCGTCCGCGAGGGGGACATCGACGCGGACCTGCAGCTTCGCGGGGTCGTAGACGCGGACGATGGCGCCGGGCATGCCGGTGCGACCTGCATCGGCCCCACTGTCTCGCATCGAGATCCTCGACCCGGGCTCGACGAGGCGTGCGAGGACGACGCCCGCGACCGGCGAGCGGACCTCCGTGCGCGCGAGGGCCAGGCGCGCCTCGTCGCGGGCCACGAGGGCGGACTGCATCGCGGCCTCGCCCTGCTTGACGCTGGCGTGCCACTCGTCGCATACCCGCTCGGCCGCGACTGCTTTCGCGTCGAGCCCCTGCAGCCGGATTTCCATGCGGCGATACATGCCCTCGCTCAGGCCGCCCGCGGCAACGAGGGGTTTTTTGCTGACGACTTCGTCGCGCAGCTCGGCGGCCTCGGCCTGCTGCACATGCACCTGCGCCTCGGCCGTCGCGAGCGATGCGCGGGCTCGCTCGACATCGGCCGTCTGCTCGGCGAGCGCGGCGTCCGCGGCCCGCTCGCGCAGGCGGGCGTTGTCGTCGATCAGTCGGGCGACCACCTGCCCGACCTCGATCCGCTCGCCCTCGAGCACGAGGACCTCGCGAACCACTCCCTCGACGAGGGCCGGCACGCTCACGGCGTATGGGGCGGGCTCGACCCAGCCGGGGGCCTGGGCGAGGACCGGACCGCCCCCCCCACCTGCGGCGGCCCCAACTGCGGGCGCACCTTCCGGCGGGGCATCCGCCCCCGCGTCGGCCGGCGCGGCGTCGGAGGTGAACATGGCCTGCGTCGCCTTCGGCACGGCGGGCGCCACGAGCACTTCGATCCGCGGGACGAACACGTCGCGGGCGGCGTAGGCGAGCACGGCGCCGGTGGCGAGCAGGATCGCCATCGGGAGCAGCACGCGAGTACGCCAGCGGCGGCGCGGACGCGGGACCGCGTGATCGGTGGTCTTGACCGCCTCGGCCGCGACGCCAACGCGGCGCAGCGAGCGGAGGTCGGTGGATGGACTGGACATGGAGCAGCCTCCCGGCATGAAGTCGGCGCGTGGGGAACTCGAAGAGGTGTGAAGGTCGGGCGGGGCCGCGGGCTGGCGAAGGGCGATGAACGGGCTCCGAAAGAACCCGACGCCAGAAGGCACGCGGCAACGTGAGGAGAGGCTCGGCTAGACGGTGAGCGCGCAGTGCCACTTCAATGCGGCCCGATTCGCCTTGAGATACGCGGACGGGTCACGTCCGGTCGGCATGTGGACGCTTGTGGTCGCGATCCGCACCGGCGTGCCCCGCGGCGCGAAATCGGTCGGTAGGTAGTCGTCGTTGGCGGTGGGCTGTGCCTTCGTCTGGATCGCGGGCCCGCGGCTCAGGTCGCTCGATGTGATCTGGCAGGAGGGGCACGCCGGGCAATCGGGCATGCCGGGGGTGTGCTCGGGGCGACCCGGGTTGGCGGGCTGTTGATCCGTGGTTTCCGCGTCGTCGGTGCAGCAGCACGAGCGGGCGTGCTTCTTCTCTTCAGCCGGCGCGGGGGCGTTGCAGGAGCCGAAGAAGACCGCGGCCGTGCCGCAGCAGCACAGGGGCGAGAAGGTCGCCGCCACCGCGAGGAGCAGCGCGACCAGGGTTCGGATGAAGGGGCTGCGGGTCAAGTCGTTGAATAGTACCTGATGATTGAGGGGCGGGTTCCGTGGGCGGACAAGGGGAGAGAAGATCAGGCCGTCTGTGCGGCATCGGTCCGGGCGATCGGGGCGGTGCACCGCTCGGTGAGCCTGCGCACGAGCTGCGCGGCGAGGGTCTGTTTCACTGATTCCATCGAGGGGCATCGGTCCCCCAGCTCGCGGCTGAGGCTTGTGACGTTGCGCCCGATAAGCCCGCAGGGGACGATGAGGTCGAAGTGGGAGAGGTCTGTGGTGATGTTGATGGCGAGGCCGTGCATGCTGACCCAGCGGCGGACGCGGACGCCCATGGCGCAGATCTTCGCGGCGGGCGCACCTTCGGGTGCGCCCTGTTGTTGTACCCAGACCCCGGTCGCGCTCGGGTCGCGCCGGGCGGGCAGGCCGAATATCCCGCAGGTGTCGATGACGGCGGTTTCGAGGAGGCGCATGTAGTCGTGCAGGCCAAGGCGGAAGGCGTTGAGGTCGAGGATGGGGTAGACGACGAGCTGGCCGGGGCCGTGGTAGGTGATGTCGCCGCCACGGTCGGTGGGGGCGACGGTGACGCCGGCGCGGGCGAGCTGGGCGTCGGTGGCGACGAGGTGCTGGCGTGCGGCGGGGCGGTTGGAGAGGGTGATGACGGGCGGGTCGTGCTCGACGAGGAGGATGACGCCGGGGCGTGGGTTCGCGGAGTCGCGGGCGGCGATGACCGCGTCGAGCTCGCTCTTCTGGCGCTCGTACGCGGCGGCGTACTCCATCAGGCCCAGGTCAACGACGGGGATCTGCATGTGCGGCATTGTTGGGCGCGGGAGGCGCGGCGGATTCGGCGTAGGGGTGCGGGTGCCCCGGCGGAGCTCTGTCCGCCGGGTCCGACTCTCCGCAAGACCCGTCACGAACGCCCAAATCGTCCTTGCGCCGACCTTTATGAAAGGCCCCAACGCCTTTGGGGGTTCTCCCTCTACATACCCAGCCAAGGAGGGCTCACTCGTGCACAGGATTTCCGCGCTCATTTCCGGTCTGACGTTCGCCGCCGCCTGCTCCGCCATCGCCGAGCCGCCGCGGTACACCATCCAGCCGCTGGCGATCACCCCGACATCCAACGTGGTGCTGCGTGAGCTCGGGGAGGGCAACACCGTCCTTGGCCAAAGCTCGATCGGAATCTTCCTCTGGACCGATGGCGTGTTCCGCTTCGCGCCGTCCGTGATCGGTTCGCCGGTCATCGAAGTGATGCTTCCCGGGAACGTCGCGGGCGGGGCCCGGTGGGTCGGGGTCAGCGGAAGCCACTACCCCATCGTCTTCGACGGCACGGCCATCACCGAGCTGCCGGCGACCACGCCGCCGGGGTGGATCCCGGAGGGACGCATCATCGACGGCCTCTCTCCCACCCATCTCGTCGGCAACGACGCGAGCCGGGGTGCGCAGTGGATCGACGGGGTGCTGAGCCACCTGCCCCTTCCCGAAGGGTGCGACGCCGCCACCGCGGTCGGCGCGAACAGCGCCGGAATTATCCTCGGATACACCGGAACCTGCCATCCCGAGTCCTTCTGGCTGTACGCGGACGGCAAGACCACCACTCACCCGTGGCCGGCGCCGATCGCGCCGCCCGCCGGCGGCTTCATCCGGTACTACGACGCGCCGCTGGACATCAGCGACGCCGGGATGATCCTCGCGGCGCGGCGCTACGTCGTCGAGATCAACGTCGGCGACGAGATATCGGTGCACAACACCCTCATCTTCGACGGCAAGACGTGGCACGAATACCCCTACAACGCTCGCGAGCTCACCAACGCCGGGCAGGTCTTCATGACCGACCGTGAGTCGTCATACTGCCGCAGCCGCACGTTCGTGTGGGACGACGGCGACGTTCGCCTGCTCGAAGCCCTCATCGACGGCAACCTTCAGGACACCCGACTGATCGACGCCCACCCCGATGGGCGCGTGCTCGTCCTGCTCACAGGCGCCGGCCTGCCCGAGACGTACGCAGTACTGGTCCCCCAGACGCAGGAGCCTCCCGTGTGCCGCGTCGACTGGGACGGCAACGGCGTGGTGAACTCGGCGGACGTCGGCGAGTACATCAACTCGTGGTTCGCGAATCAGGCGACGGGGGAGTGTCCGTAAGGGGACGAAGAAGGGTGCCCCGGCGGAGCTTTGTCCGCCGGGATGAGCCCGAGGGGCGGGAGAGGAAGCCCGGGCGGACAGAGCTCCGCCCGGGCACCCGATCGCCATCGCCGCGCGTACCATCCGGCCTGATGCCCCGAATCCACCCCACGGCCGAGGTTTCCAAGGAAACCACACTCGCCGACGACGTTGAAATCGGCCCCTACTGCGTGCTCCGCGGCAAGGTCTCGCTCGCCGCCGGCGTGAAGCTGCTGGGCAATGTGTATCTCAACGGCCCGGTCACGATCGGGGAGAACACCACGCTGTATCCCTTCGTCTGCGTCGGCTTTGAGCCGCAGGACGTGAAGTTCAAGCCCGGGATGACGACCCCGGGCGTCGTGATCGGGCGCGACGGCCTCCTGCGCGAGGGCGCCACCGTGCACGCGGCGAGCAAGCCCGAGGGCCACCCGACCACTATCGGCGACCGGGTCTTCATGATGTGCCACACGCACGTGGCGCACGACTGCGTGATTGGGAATCGCGTGACAATGGTGAACGGTTCCGGGGTGGCGGGCCACGCGGTCGTCGCCGACGACGTCACGATGGGCGGGAACGCGGTGGTGCACCAGTTCGTGCGCATCGGGCGGATGGTGATGATGTCGGGGGACTGCGCGGTGTCGCTGGACCTGCCGCCGTTCTGTATCCTCAGCGAGCGCAATCGCATCGGGGGGCTCAACATTGTCGGCCTGCGGCGCTCGGGGATGCCGCGTGACCAGATCACGATCCTCCGCGGCGCGTTCCGCGATGTGCTTCGTCGGAACATGCCCCGGGCGGAGGCCGTCGCCATGCTCCGCGAGCGTGGCGTCAACTGCCCGGCGGTCGTCGAGGTCGCGGAGTTCATTGCCGCGAGCACGCGCGGCATCACGCCGGGGTTCGACAAGCCCCCGCGCGGCAAGCAGCGCTGGGCGATGGGCGTGTCCGACAGCGCCGACTCGGGCGATGCCGACGGCGCCCTGGATACGCCGGCGAGGGCTTCCACGTGACCACGGCGTGCGAGCCTGCCCAACCCCCCCCACCCGGCCCGCTGCCCCCACCCGCCTCGCGGGGAATTACCGCCCGCCTGTGCGTTCTCGCCAGCGGCTCGAGCGGCAACTGCTCGGTGCTCGTGATCGACCGCGACGGCGTTCGGCGCGTCGCGCTGATCGACCTGGGCCTCAGCCCGCGGCGCACGGTGCGGCTGCTGCACGCGCTGGGTCTGGGGATGCACTGCGTGGATGACGCCGTGCTTACCCACCTTGATCGGGACCACTATCACCCCAACTGGTCGCAGTTTCTCCCGGGGCACGCGACGCTGCGTCTGCACGTTCGCCATGAGGCCCAGGCACGCCAGTGGCGGCTGCCGATGCCTCGGCGGGTGATTCCGTTTGAGAACACCTGCGGGCTGTCGTGCGGGCCGCGGATCGGGGCCCGGGTCATGGACCACGACGAGCTGGGCTCGTGCGCGATGCGGCTCGATTGCGGCTCGGGGGAGCTTGGGTTCGCGACCGATCTGGGTCGCGTCACCGATGGGCTGATCGAGCATCTGCTCGGTGTTGATGTGCTGGCGATCGAGAGCAATTACTGTCCGACGCTCCAGGCGGCGTCCGATCGGCCGGAGTTTCTCAAGCGGCGGATCACGGGCGGGGCGGGGCACTTGAGCAACGAGCAGTGTGCGACCGCGACGAAGCGGATCGGGCCGCGCGAGCATGTGGTGCTGCTGCACCTGTCCGCGCAGTGCAACGAGCGCGAGATCGCGGCGCGCCACCACGAGGGGGCGCCGTACGCCCTCACCATCGCGCCGCGGGCCGAGCCGAGCCCGTGGGTGGATATCAACGCGACGCGGCCGCGGGTGCATGTGACGGTGCGCGAGCCGGCGCCGATGGCGGTGCAGACCATGCTGTTTGCACGGGTGTGATGATGCCCAACGCCCGCCCCCCTGCCCCCCCCATCGCCGCCGTCTGCGTGATCCCCGCGTACAACGCGGCGGGGACGATCGCGCGTGCCGTCGCCTCGGCCAAGCGCGAGTGCGCCCGCGTGATCGTCGTCGACGACGGCTCCTCGGACGCGACGGGCGAAGTCGCCCGGGCGGCGGGGGCGACCGTCATCCGCCAGCACAACGCCGGCCCGGGGGCGGCCCGCAACACGGCCCTCATCGCCGCCGTGCAGCTCACGCCGACGTTGCCCGTGCTGTTTCTGGACGCGGACGACGAGCTGCTCTCGAGCGCCGCCGAGGTGCTCGCGGACGCGTTCATTGCCAATCCCAGCGTGGCGGCGGTCGTCGCGGGGCACGTGGCGATCGGCCCCCCACCCGACGGCCCCACGCCACGGGTGCCTGAATCGGCGTGGGTGAGCGCCGGCACGCTGCCTTCGCGCGGGCTTGCGCTGGGGCCGTACCACATCTTCTGCACGAGCGGCCTGGTGCTGTCGCCGGCGGCCGCGGCGGAGCTGCGCTTCGACGATCGGCTTCACTTCGCGGAGGACCGCGACCTGATCTATCGCGCCGGGGCCCTGGGACCGATCGCGGTGATCAAAGGGCCGCTCATCCACAAGCACATCGGCGCGGGGCTGACCGACGACCCGACGAAGGTGCGGCGGTGGCTCGACGATCAGTTGGCGCTTGCGCGCAAGCACTGCCCGGCGCGAACGCCCGGAAGCGGTCCCGACCCCGCGTTCGAGCCGCTCCGCGCGTGCACGGAGTGGGTGGTCAAGCACGCGATCCGGACCGGGGCTGGCACGCCCCACGGCGTCGACTCCGGCGCGTGGCGCGAGGTGCACAAGGTCTTCGCCCAGCGCTGCTGGGCGCTGGGTTCGAGCGTGCGCCGGGCCTACTGGGCCGCGCGGGTCACCGGCGTGCTGTCCCGCACGGCGCGGCCCTGAGCCAGCCACCGGCGCACGGCGAACGCCCCCGACATCCCCGCAAACAACGCCAGCGCCAGGCCGATCGACGCGTACACGATCAGGCGGACGGCGACCACGCGGACATCCTGCGTCAGCGACCGGATGGTCCGCTCCCGCTCCCGCCACTGCGGGGAGTCGACCAGTTCGCGGGCGCTGTGCACCGCCGTGTTGAGTTCCCGCAGTGTGCCCGTGGCCGACTCGATCGCCTGCTGGTACTCGCGGATATCGAACGGGCGGCCGGGCGGCGCCTCCGACGAGCCCGCCTTGTCACCCGACAGCGCCTTCACCTCGACGAGCACGCCCTTGACCGACACGCTCAGCGCGTCCGCGGCCTGGATCGTCCCCTTCAGCTCCGCCAGCACCGCCTGAGCCTCGGCGTGGCGCTCGTCGAACGCCTCGAGCAGCGCCACCCGTTCGTCGGCGACGCCCTTGAGCAGGGCCGTACGCTCGGTCGCGATGGTCTGCTCCACGCGCAGGACCTCGGCCGAGAGCACCCGCCCCGCCTCCACGATCGTCTCCGCGCGGTTCTTGGCGATCACCGCCGGCAGGTCCTCGGCGAGCGTCGCGAACCGTTTCAGCGACGCCACCACCTCGTCGGCGTTCTCCAGCGTCCGCTCGGACTCGGGGAACGTCATCGCCGCCGACAGCAGCAGCTCGCCGCGCCACCCCAGCAGCGACGGCACTTTCTGCGAGTAGTAGAACATCCGCTCGGCGAGGAGGCGCGTCTTGGTGACCTCCGCAACCGCGGGGGAGAGGTCGGCGAGCGGGTCGAGGCCGAAGAGCGCGAGCAGCGACTGGGGCGGCCCACCCCCTCCGCGACCCTGCGCGTCCCGGTCCGCGTGCAGGGCGATCTTGCTCGCCCGGATGCCGGTGACGTACACCTCGTCGCGGTACTGGCGCCGGATGTCCTGGGCAAGCGTTCGCAGCGACGCGGCCTCGCTCGCGGGAATTGTCTCGTCCACGATCCGCCACACTTCGCGCTCGAGCCGCTCCATCGCGTCGGAATAGTCCTTGCCGCTCCCGTCGGTGAACACCGTCTTCACCCAGTACTCGTCCCACACCCGGCGCTGGATCGTCACCATCACCGCGAGGTCGAGCAGGGCGGTCGTCGGGTTCGGGCCGGTCACGATCTCGATCACGTCCTGGGCTCCGTCCAGCTTCGCGTGGATCGCCCGGACGCGCCGCTGCGGCGTGCGGTCGGTGGCCATCAGGGCGTCGGCGCCCTGGCGCGTCAGCGCGATGTAGGTGTCGGCGTAGCCGAAGAGGGCGGCCTGGAGAGCGACCGAATCCTGATCGGCGCGGTGCGCCGGCGGGTCAGTTCTCGCTGGCGGGTTCATCGACTCGCAGGCGCACAGTCCCAGGCACGCGGTGAGGATCGCTGCCGCCCCCAACATCAACGACATCGCGCGCAGAGCCCGCACGATCAACGAGCCTACCGCCCATCACGCGCACCGCAAGACCGAACCCGTCAACAGGCGCATGAAACCGGCGCTCCGCACAATTGCTCGGATTCGCCCGGGGATCGCCCACGATTTTCGACGCACGGACTCGGGCGAACTTCGCCCAGATTCACAGGCTTCAGCCGCGCCTCTCGATGGGGGTGTACGCGACGCCGTGGGGGCCGACGTACGCGGCGTCGGGCCGGAACAGGCGGTTGCCCTGGAGTTGTTCGATGATGTGGCCGCTCCAGCCGGCGATGCGGCTGAGGGCGAACATCGGCGTGAACAGGTCGAGCTGCAGGCCGATGCTGTGGTACGTGGTGGCCGAGTAGAAGTCGACGTTGGGGTAGATGCCCTTGGCGGCCTTCTCGCGGAGCATGACCTGCTCGATCGCGTGGCTCTTGTCGTACAGCGGGGTGTTGCCGGTGTCGGCGGCGAGCTGCTTGGCGAGGGTCTTGAGGTAGGTCGCGCGGGGGTCGTAGGCCTTGTAGACGCGGTGGCCGAAGCCGGCGATCTTGTCCTTGTTCGTGAGCTTCTTCTGGATGAAGGGCTCGGCGTCCTTGACCTCGGGGATCTCGGCGAGCATGCGCATGACGTCTTCGTTGGCGCCGCCGTGGAGGGGGCCGCGGAGCGAGCCGATGGCGCCGGTGAGGGCGGAATAGACGTCGCTCATCGTGCTGATGATGACGCGGGCGGAGAAGGTGGAGTTGTTGAGGCCGTGGTCGGCGTGGAGGATCATGCAGGCGTCGAAGGCCCGCTCCATCGTGGCGGTGGGCTCCTTGCCGTTGAGCATGTAGAGGAAGTTGGCGGCGAAGGAGAGTTCCTTCTTGGGGTGCACGAGCGGCAGGCCGCGGCGATAGCGGTCGAAGTAGGCGATGATCGTCGGGGCCTGGGCGAGGACGTTGAGGGCCTTTTCGCGGGCGGAGGGGAGGTCGTTCTTGTTCGGGTCGGCGTCGTACATCGCGAGGGCCGAGACCATCGTCCGCAGCATGTGCATCGGCTGAGAGGTCTTGGGCACGCCGCTGACGCGCTCGGCCATGCCGCCCGGGAGCTCGTAGCGGGAGCGGAGCGAGGTCTTGAAGTCCTCGAGCTCCTGCTTCGTCGGGAGACGGTTGTTCCAGAGGAGGAACGTGGTCTCCTCGAACGTCGAGTTCCGCGCCAGGTCGTCGATCGCGATCCCGACGTATTCGAGAACGCCCTTCTCGCCGTCGATGAAGGACATCTTCGTTTCGGCGGCGACAACGCCCTCGAGCCCCTTGGAGATGACGGGGGCGGGGGCGGCGGAAGCGGGAGCGGACGGCGATGCGATGGTCATGGACATAGGCCTCGGTAATTTGAGGGCCGAGTATAGGGACACCAAACGATCCGGCCGACCGTTTTCGCTTCCCGATCGCGTCCTGATCCACGATTTTCACGACCTGAAGAGGGGAACCGTCCACCCGGCGAACTATCCTCCGCCCTTCCGCGATTCGCCCCAACGCCGAGCCGAGGGTCCTGCATGAGCGCACACGAGGAAAACTGGGTGGTCTTTCAGCGCGAGGTCGACGACCAGCCCGCCGTCATCCGCGTCGACGTCGGCTGGGCGGACGAAGAGCACGACGGGCTGAACCTCCCCGCCGTCGTCGAGTTCTCGGCCCGCTTCAAGGCCGACAACGAGGACTCCGCAGGCATGGCCCCCGGCGACGACGAGCAGGAGCCGCTGGGCGCCCTCGAGGACGAGATCGTGGACGCGATGGACGAGGCGGGCGCGGTGATGGTGGCGGCCATGACCGCCGAGAACACGCGTCGCTGGGTCTTCTACGCCCCCGCGCCCGAGACCGCGGAGACCGTGCTGAGCGCCCTCTCCAACCCGGCCGACTACGCCCTTGAGGCCCGCGCCGGCGACGACGCGGCGTGGGGCATGTACCACGACTTTTTCCTCCCCGATGAACAGGAGATGTCGGTGATCGCCAACCAGGGCGTGTTCCACGCCCTGGCCGAGAGCGGCGACATCCCCGAGCGCGATCACACCATCGAGCACCTCGCCTATCTCCCCACCGAGCCCGCCGCCGACCAGTTCGCGGCGTGGGCCACCGAGCAGGGCTTCGAGATCATGAGCCGCTACGAGGCCGAGGACGCCGATGAGGGGATGCCCTCGTTCGCGGTCGAGTTCTCGAAGGTGCGGCCCGCGACGATGGACGCGGTGATGCCGGACATCGACGCGGCCACCGAGCGGGCCGAGGACCTGGACGGGTTCTACGACGGGTGGCAGACGACGCCGATCACGGAGTGATTTCGGCCGGGGCGCCACCACTGTCCGCTCCGGGCCGGTCGTGCCCGAACAACCGCCGCGCGCGGCCATCTGAACGCCGCCACCGAGTACCCTTCCCCGTGCTCCTCCCGCTCGGCACAGACCGCCCCCTCCGCCGCCCCACGAAGGTCACGTACGCGCTGGTGATGATCAACGTCGCCATCGGCGTCGGGGTGTTCACGGTCGCGAAGGTCTCGCCCACCGACGCCGGGCGGCTGTACGACTGGCTGATGCTCGACCCGCGCCGGCTGAACCCCTTCACGTTCATCTCGTACGCCTTCCTGCACGCGGACTGGATGCACCTGCTGGGGAACATGCTCGCGCTGTGGGTGTTCGGCCCCAATGTCGAGGACCGGCTCGGGCGGGCCGGGTTCAGCGTGCTCTACTTCGTCGGCGCGGTCGTCGCCGGGGCCGCCCACTGTGTCACGACGAACGCCCCCGTGATCGGCGCCTCGGGCGCGATCGCGGCCGTCACGGGCGCGTACATCGTGCTGTTCCCACGCACGAACATCAAGACGATCTTCCTGGTGTTCTTCAGCATCTTCTGGGTGCCGGCGGTGTGGTTCATCGGGTTCTCGATCTTCAAGGACCTGTTCTGGCTCGCGGCGTCGACGAGCATCATCGGCTCGGGCTCGGGGCGCGCGGTGGACGACGCGGTCGCCCGGACGGCCCACCTCGGGGGCTATGCGCTGGGCGCCGGCGCGAGCCTCATCCTGCTGTGGACCGGCCTGCTCAAGCGCGAGGTCTACGACCTCTTCAGCATCGGCAAGCAGGCGATGCGACGGCGCCAGCTCCGCGAACTGGCGGCCCGCGCACCCTCGGGCCCGATCGGCCCCAAGGCCCTCGAAGTGACCGAGCGTGTGCGCAAGAACGCGGCGGCCGCGAGCGACGCCCGGATGGAGGCCCTCGCCCGGGCCCGCAGCGCCGTCGTCACCGAACTGAGCGCCGGGCGCCACGCGGACGCCATCGCGAAGTACCGCGCCCTGCTGGGCGAGTTCGGCGACATCGACACGGCCGCCGTGCTCGCCCGGCGGCCCATGGGCGACCTCGCCAACGCCCTCTTCCTCGCCCGCGATCACACCACCGCCGCCACGGCCTATGAGGCCCTCCTCACCGCCTATCCCCGCGACCCCGACGTTCCGCGCATCAAGCTCATGCTCGGGCTGATTAACGCCCGGTACCTCAACGATCCGGTGCGGGCCAAGGCCGTGCTCGCCGGGCTGGATGTGCAGCTCGCGGCCGAGGATGAGCGGCGGCAGGCGCGGGAGCTGTTGGCGGATCTGGCGTAGACCGCGGGTGGCATGCTCAGGCCGCTCTGGGCTTGAGCATGCCTCCACTGGTACTTGCTACCGTCACGCCATGAAGCCTACGACCAAGCGTCGACTCGTCCTGGCGAGTCTCTTCCTGGCCGGCGTCGGCGCGGGCGTGCTGGTCTCGCTGGGACTGCGCATCGGGCGGCCGGCCGGCGTCCGGTTCGGCGTCGTCTTGATCCCCGATAGTTCCCCGGGATCAACGAGGACATTCTTCACCGCCATCGCTCCGACAGGGTCCGACGCAGGCTCGGCGCTCAAGACACTTGCCTCCCTGGGCATCAACCCGGCTCCCATTCGCGAACTCTGGGTCGACTCGTTCACCGAGGAATACGCCAAGTCGACGCCGGCGGCCGTCAAGGCCTACACGTCCGGGGCGGGCGTTGACTACTGGCTCGTAAAACCGATCGGGTATGCCCACCAGCAGGTCTACATCTTCGTCGACGCCCAAGACCGCGTGCTCGACGTCCAGGTACAGACGACGCACACCGGCCCTTGACCGCCTCAAACAACCCGCCGACGTCAGCTCCGCTCGATACGTCGACGGTCGTCCGCGCCGACCTGGCCCATCGAGCGTGGCAGGAGGGACTCGCCCCGCATTGTGACCCGGAATGTCTGTCTACGATGTAGTGACCGGACTCTCTCCGATGACGATCCACGTGAACATTCCGCCCGGGGTTGAACAGGCAATGAAGAGCTTGGGACGCGACGCCGCCGCTGAATTCACGGAAGCCGGGATGGTGGAGCTCTACCGCCAAGGCACGATCTCCCACGGGCAACTCGCCGAGGGGCTCGGTGTCTCACGCGCGCAGGCGGATGAGATCCTGCGGCGTCACAAGGTCTCCGAAGACCTTCTGACGAGCTCGGAGCTCAACGCCCAGCTCGACGCGATGCGAAGGCTCGTCGGCTGATGCTGGTGGTCTCCGACACATCGCCGATTAACTACCTGGTTCTGATCGGGCACGACGACGTGCTGCCGCGGCTGTTTTCTCGGGTGTTGACCGTGCCCGCGGTGCTGGCCGAGCTCAGTCATGCGGGCTCGCCCGCGCTCGTTCGCCAATGGGCTTCGACGCCGCCGAAGTGGCTCGAGGTTCGCGCTCCGACTTCGCTGCAGCCGACCTTGCGCCTGGGGCGGGGCGAGGTCGAAGCCCTGAGTCTGGCGAGCGAGATGAAGGCGGACGCCGTGCTCATCGACGAGCGAAAGGGAGCGCAAGCGGCCGCGGCGCTCGGGCTTCTCGTAACTGGCACACTCGGCGTGCTGCAACTCGCGGGCGAACGGGGCCTTGTTTCGCTGCCAGACGCCATCGGCGCGCTCCGGGCAACGACGTTCCGAGTGTCGGACGAATTGCTTGCAGCCGTGCTCGGGCGTCCGCGCGGGGGCGCGTGAGCCCGTGCCCGCACTGAATGATAAGCCCATGCTCGCCCTCGCCGCCCGCAGCGCCCTCCGCGCCGTCGGTCTGGTCGAGCCCAACCCGCTTGTCGGGGCGGTGCTCGTCAAGAACAACCGCATCATCGGTGCCGGCCACCATCGCCAGTTCGGCCGGGCACACGCCGAAGTCGAGGCGCTCGCTGATGCCGGGTCACGCAACGAAGACCCGCGCGGCTCGACCATGTACGTCACCCTCGAGCCCTGCAACCACCACGGCAAAACGGCCCCCTGCACCGATGCCCTCATCGCCGCCGGCGTCGCCGAAGTCGTCATCGCCCGCCCCGACCCCAACCCCATCGCCGCAGGCGGGGCCGACAAGCTCCGTGCCGCGGGCGTGCGTGTGCGCTTCACCGACGCGTGCCCCGCGGCGATCCGGATCTCCGATCCGTTCGTCAAGCGCGTCACCACCGACCTCCCGTGGGTGATCGCCAAGTGGGCCCAGACGCTCGACGGGCGGATCGCCACGCGCACGGGTGAGAGCCGGTGGATCAGCTCCGAGCGATCTCGGCGTCGGGTTCACGAGCTTCGCGCCAAGGTCGATGGCGTGCTCACCGGCATCGGCACCGTCCTCGCCGATAACCCCTCGCTCACGGCCCGACACGCCCGCCACGTCCGGCGCGTGGCCCAGCGCATCGTCGTCGACCCGCGGATCGAGCTCCCGCTCGCGTCGACCCTCGTCGCCTCCGCCCGGGGCGTGCCCGTTCTGTGCGCCACGACGCCGCTGACGCGAACGGCCCGTCCGGACCACGCCGCGCAGCTCACGGCCGCCGGCGTTCACATGCTCGAGGTCCCCGCCGCCCCGCCCCCGCTTCACCGCCACGCGCACATCGACCTGCGGGCCCTGCTCGCGTCGCTCCGCTCGACCCGC
The DNA here is from genome assembly GCA_964564695.1 of uncultured Phycisphaeraceae bacterium. Taxonomy (GTDB): domain Bacteria; phylum Planctomycetota; class Phycisphaerae; order Phycisphaerales; family UBA1924; genus CAZMCC01. The sequence continues at coordinate 31,321 of CAZMCC010000016.1, forward strand.
GGCGTCTCGAGCGTCCTTGTCGAAGCCGGCCCGCGCCTGCTGGGCTCGCTGCTCGCGTCCGGCCTCGTCGACGAAGCCCTCGTGTTCATCGCCCCGACCGTCCTCGCCGACGACTTCGCCCGGCCGGCCGCCGTCGGCCTTGAAACCCCCAGGCTCGCCGATGCGCTGCGGATGCAGATCGTGGACATGCGTCGCAGCGGCGACGACGCGATGCTGACGCTTCGGAAATGATCGCCGGTTGCCGGGTGCCACTACCGGCTGCTCGGAGCCGGTAGTGCTCGTGCTCAGACAAACCACCCGGCACTACCGGCCCAAAGCGGCCGGTAGTGGCACCCCGCGGGGGTCTACCCTTCCGTCCAACATGTCCTCCTTCTACCAACTCGAATTCGAGAAGCCCATCGTCGAGCTCGAAACCCGCATCGCCGAGGCGCAGGAGCGGCTCAAGCTCGCGGCGGGCTCGCCCGAGGTCGGCAACCCGGTCGCCATCCAGGCCGAGATCGACCAGCTCCAGGAGGAGCACCGCCAGACGCTCGCCCGCATCTACCGCGGGCTGAATCCCTGGGAAACCGTGCGCGTCGCACGCCACCCCAAGCGCCCCCAGACCAAGGACTACATCGCCCGCATCTGCAAGGACTTCGCCGAGCTCCACGGCGACCGGCACTTCGGCGACGACCCCGCCATCATCACCGGCTTCGCTCGCATCGGCTCGCTCAAGGTCATGATCGTCGGCCACCAGAAAGGCCGCACCACGGCCGAGAAGATCGCGTGCCACTTCGGCTGCGCTCACCCCGAGGGCTACCGCAAGGCCCTCGCGAAAATGCAGCTCGCCGAGAAGTTCAACCTGCCGATCGTCACGTTCGTCGACACACCCGGCGCGTATCCCGGCCTGGGCGCCGAAGCCCGCGGCCAGGCCGAGGCGATTGCGATGAACCTGCGCGAGATGAGCCGGCTCAAGACACCCATCGTGTCGATCGTCATCGGCGAAGGCGGCTCGGGCGGCGCGCTGGGGATCGCGGTCGCCGACCGCGTCGCGATGCTCGAGCACGCGTGGTATTCGGTGATCAGCCCCGAGGGCTGCGCGGCGATTCTGTGGAAGCAGGCCAACGAGCAGACGAACTCGGCCGCGGCCAAGGCCCTGAAGCTCACGGCCCGCGACAATCTGGAGTTGAAGATCGTCGACTCGGTGATCCCGGAACCGCCCGGAGGAGCGCACCGAGATCCGGACGCCGTGGCCCGCGAAATGGAGCGCTGGATCCTCACGGAGCTTGACGAACTCCGAACGCACAACCCGTCGCTGTTGCCTGCTCGCCGGTACGAGCGATTCCGAAAACTGGGTGAGATCGTCGAAACCCCCTGAACAGGGGTGCAGAAACACGACAATTCATGAAGAGAGACGGCAGTTTGCGCGCCTCAGGGCTTTGACCAAAACCCGGCATGCTTGTAAACTGTTTGCCCGTCTCGTGACGCTCGTCACGTGTTGAGACCCAGTCTCAAAGCCGCGGCAAGACTCCTTCTGGTGGAACATAACCCGTGGCCAAGACCACCAAAGCGAGCAAGCCCGGCGTGAAACCAAAGCCCGCCCCCACTGTCGGCAAAAAGCCGGCACCGAAGCCCGTCCCTCCGACCAAAGCGAAGGCGCCCCCCGCCAAGCCCGCGCCCAAAGCGCCGGCGGCGAAGCCCGACGCCAAGGTGAAGTCCGCCAAGCCCGCACCGGCCCCCGCCACTCCCGCAAAGGGTGCAAAGGTGGCCGCTCCTGCCAAGGGCCCAGCGCCCAAGGTCGTGGCTCCCGTGAAAGCGCCGCCGTCCAAGCCCAGCGCGCCTGTGAAGCCCAGCGCGCCCATGAAGCCCAGCGCGCCCGTCAAGCCCGGCGCGCCCACGAAGGCGCCCGAAGCGCCCGCGCCCGCTGTTGCTGCTGCTGTGGTCGATCCGAAGAAGCCCGGTCCTAAGGGCATCACGGTCGTGACGCCGCGGCCGTCGCGCCCGGCGAAGCCGAAGGTGACGTTCAAGCTGCCGCAGACCGAGCCGCTGCTCAAGCCGGGCGGCAAGTGGAAGCCTCTGATCGCGTCGGGCCCGAGCGCTCCGCCGATCGGCAGCCTCGCGCGACCCGCGGGCGACGCGCTCAAGACGCACCTGAACAAGAAGGACCTCGAGAAGTACCGCCAGGTCCTCGTCCGCAAGCGGGCCCAGCTCGCGGGCGACATCGTCACCATCGAGGATGAGGCCCTGCGTCAGTCCAGCGGCTCGCTCAGCACCATGCCCCAGCACATGGCCGAGCAGGGCACGGAGATGTTCGACCAGGCCCTGTCGCTGGACCTTGCGCAGGCGGACCGCAACCTCATCCGCGAGATCGACGCGGCCCTGAAGCGGATCGAAGACGGGACCTACGGCGTGTGCGAGCTCACCGGCAAGCCCATCAAGGCCGAGCGCCTCGAGGAGCTGCCGTGGACCCGCTACAGCATCGAGGCGGCCCGCGAGCTCGAACGGCGTCCCTACCTGGCGTGAACCCCCCCACGGCCTGAATGACTGAGACCCCCACAGTTCCCCCCGCGACCGGCGCCCCTCATCCGAGCGCTACGTCGCGTCCCGCGCACTCGGCGGCGAAGAGCCCGCGCGCGTGGGGCGTGCTGCTGCTGGTGGTCGCGCTGAGCATCGCGGCGGACCTGTGGTCCAAGAGCGCGGCGTTTGAGCGGATCGCGGACGCGCCGGTGGTGGTGGACCGGGCCAAGGTGCTCGCGATCGCGCTGGACAATCCGCGCAACATCGGGCGGCTGGTGCCGGCGCACGATGCGATCACGGTTGTTCCGCACGTGCTGGATCTGACGCTGGTGCTCAATCCCGGGGCCGTGTTCGGCATCGGGCCCGGGCAGCGGGGGTTCTTTGTCGCGTTCACACTGGGGGCGATCGTCTTCGGGCTGTGGATGTTCGCCCGGTGGACCGGGCCGCGGGACCACTGGGCCCACGCGGGGATCGCGCTGGTGCTCGGGGGCGGCCTGGGAAATCTGTACGACCGGCTCGTGTACGCGTGCGTGCGGGACTTTCTGCATCCGCTTCCGGGGGTGAGGTGGCCCTTTGGGCTGCGGCCGTTCGGGGCGAACGGCGAGTTGTGGCCGTATGTGTCGAATGTGGCGGATGCGTTTTTGTTGGTTGGGATCGGGGTGTTGCTTGTGTTTTTGTGGCGGGGGCCGAGGGTTGTTCGGGCGTCGTGAACGAAGGGTGCCACGACCGGCCGCTCTGGGCCGGTAGTGCTCCGGCAATTGCTGCGACTCATCACATCCGATCCGGCGCAACCGGCCCGTACCCATGACCCGCGTACCACCGCGCACTGGACCACGCCCAATCGACCGCATTGCGGACCAATCCGCGCCGAACTGGGTTCTCGTGGATGTAGCTGATCTTCTCCAGCCGCTCGTTGTCCGACGTGATGTTCCGGTCGTACCCACCGCCGGGTTGCCAGTACCGCACACCGTCGGGGCCGTTCAGTTTGTTCAGGATCGGCGCGCCGAGCCGTCTCCACTTCGCGATCACGGCGCGTCCCATCGGCCCCTTCAACGAGATCATCACGCGATCGATGGGCCAGTTGGGATCTGACGGCCACACGAGCAGGTGAACGTGCTCAGGCATCACGACCCACGCGACCGTCTTCAGCCCGCACGTCGCTTTCGTTCGCGCCAGTTCTTCGAGGAAGAAGTCCCGCAGCGCCGGAGTGCCCAGCAGTGGCAGGCGCCGACGGCACGAGAATGTGAGAAACCGCAGTGAGTTGTTCTCGAACCGTCGCATGCGTTTGCGATGGGGCGGCATGGTGATCACGATACTGAACATGCCGCCGGACGACAAGCGGTCGAGGGGTGCCACTACCGGCCGCTTTGGGCCGGTAGTGCTTCCGATGCCTGAACGACCCGCAGCACTACCGGCTCAAAGCCGCCGGTAGTGGCACCCTCCGGACATCACATGGACCCTTGGCACTACCGGCCCAAAGCGGCCGGTAGTGGCACCCTTCGTTGTACCGTGCGGCACGCCCTCCCTACAACCGCCCGTGCCGCCGGTGCTTCCGCACATCTCCTGGTCGTCGGACCGCACGCTCCGGATCGAGTTCGGGGGCGCCATCGACGCTGTGACGCGGGCGCGGGTTCACGGGGCGCTGGGCACGCTTCGCGCGGCGCACATCGATGCGCTGGTCGACCTCACCCCGGCGTACGCGACTCTCGCGGCGACGTTTGACCCCGCACGGCTCGATCACGCGGCCGCCGAGCGCGACGTGCGTGCGTCGCTCGAACGGGCATCGGCCGATGCGACGGGAGTCACCGCGCCTGCCGCCCGCACCATCGACATCCCCGTCGACTATGGCGGACTCCACGGGCCTGATCTGGCGTTCGTTGCCGAGCACGCACGGCTCGGCCAGCGGGCGGCGGTCGAACTTCACGCGAGCGTGCTCTACACCGTGTGTTTCCTCGGGTTTGCTCCGGGCTTTGCGTATCTCTCGGGCCTGCCCGAGGCGCTCGCGACGCCGCGGCTGGCGACGCCGCGGGCGCGGATTCCGGTGAGCAGCGTCGCGATTGGCGGTGGCCAGACCGCGGTGTATCCCGGCAACACGCCGGGGGGGTGGCGGCTCATCGGGCGGGCCCGGGTGAGCATGTTCGACGCTGGTCGGGCCGAGCCCGCGCTGCTCGGGCCCGGGGATCGCGTCCGCTTTGTCGTCGCGTCGTTTGCGCCGGCGGCGGAGAGCGCGTCATGAGCTTTCGCATCCTCAAGCCGGGTGTGCTCGCGACGGTCCAGGACCTTGGGCGCCCGGGACATGCCTCGCTCGGCGTGCCCGAAGGCGGCGCTGCCGATCGGGCGTCGCTCGTCCTCGCGAATCGACTCGTCGGGAACCGCGACGACGCGGCGGGCGTCGAGATGGCGCTCGTCGGCTGCACGATCGGGTTTGAGCACGCCGTCACCATCGCCTTGGCTGGAGCAACGCCCGCCGATGCGCCGCTGCACCAGCTCCTTCGCGTGAACGCGGGCGACACGCTGGCGCTCGGTCCGCTCACCCGCGGCGTTCGCACCTACCTCGGTGTCGCCGGCGGCATCGACGTGCCGCTGGTCCTCGCCAGCCGCGGCACGCATGTTCCCTCCGGCCTCGGCGGCCTCGAAGGGCGCCCGCTTCGGGCGGGTGACGTACTGCAATTCGGACGAGTTCATGCCGCGCCGGCGCCGCCGATCGACGCGGGCGCACTCGCTGCGCTGCACGCACGCACACATCGCACGCGACTCCGCGTCGTCATCGGCCCCCACGCCGAGCTCCTCGGCCGGGCGGCGCTCGACGCGCTGCTTGCCGGCGAGTTCATCGTCTCTGACCGCTCTGACCGCGTTGGTCTGCGCCTCACCGGCCCCCCACTCGCTCAGACCGGTTCGAACCGGGGCGAGCTCATCACGGAGCCCACCGTGCCCGGGGCCGTCCAGGTTCCCCCCGACGGCTCGCCCATCATCCTCGGCCCCGACGCGCCGGTCACCGGGGGCTACCCCGTCATCGCGAGCGTGATCGGCGCGGATCTCCCGGCCCTCGGCCAGCTCGCGCCGCGCGAGCGCGTCGGTTTCGAGCGCATCTCGTCCGTCGACGCCCTCCGCGAATACCGCGCCCTGCTCGCGGCCATCGACGCCTGCCTGCCGGGCGCGGCGTCCCCCCCGCCCCCCCCGCCCGAACCACGGGAGAATACTGCGTGACCACTCCCGCGCCGGCCCGGCACATCGACCTCAACTGCGACCTGGGCGAGATCCCCGAACTCGTCAGCGCCGGCGTCGACGACGCCTTGGTCGCGTGCGTCAGCTCGATCAACGTGGCCTGCGGCGGGCACGCGGGGGACGAAGCCACCATGGACCGCCTCGTCGCGCTCGCGGCACGCCTGGGCGTGCGCGTCGGGGCGCACCCGAGCTATCCCGACCGGGCCGGGTTCGGACGCGTCGAGCTGGCGATGACCCCGGGGGAGATCCGCCGGAGCGTGCGCGAGCAGCTCGCGGCGTTGAGCGTTGTGGCCAAGCGGCACGACGTGCCCGTTTCGCATGTGAAGCCGCACGGGGCGCTGTATCACGCCGCGAGCCGCGATACCGGGACGGCGACGGCGGTGCTGTTCGCGATGCGGGACGCGCCCGGGTGCGGGCACGCGACACTCGTGGGTGCGTGCGGATCGGAGGCGCTTGTGGTGTGGCGGTCGATGGGGGCCCAGGTGATGGGCGAGGCGTTCGCGGACCGCGCGTACGAGGCGGACGGCTCGCTGCGGACCCGGTCGCACGCGGACGCGCTGATCGCCGATCCGGCGAAGGCGGCGATGCAGGCGGTCGAGGTCGCGGTGCACGGGCGGGTGACGGCGATCAACGGGACATCGGTGGCGCTCAGCGCGGCGACGCTGTGTGTTCACGGGGATGCGCCGGGGGCGGTGGAGCGGGCGCGGGCGGTTCGGGCGGCGCTGGAGGGGGCGGGGGTGCGGGTGGGTGGGTAGCACAGGGACCCACGGCACCACGCGCCGCTCAAGGCCGCGGCGGGTGGTGGCACCCGCCCCCCCCTCCCCGCCGGTACACTGCCCCGCGCATGAGTCTCACCGTCCTCGCGCTCGTTACGCTCGCCGTCCTTGTCGCCGGCTATTTCGCCTACGGCTCGTTCATCGCGCGCCGGTTCAACCTTGACGACGCCCGCGTCACGCCCGCCACGGACAAAGCCGACGGCGTCGACTTCGTCCCCACCAACCCGTTCTACCTGTTCGGGCAGCATTTCTCGGCGATCGCGGCGGCGGGGCCGATCGCGGGGCCGATTCTCGCGTGCATGGGGTTCGGGTGGCTGCCGTGCGTGCTGTGGATTCTCATCGGGGTGGTGTTCATCGGGGCGGTGCACGACTTTGCGGCCCTCGTCGCGTCGCTGCGCCACGGGGCCCATTCGATCGCGGAGATCGCGCGGGCGAACCTGGGGCGCCGGGCGTACCTCGCGATCACCGGGTTCATCTGGCTGGCGCTGCTGTACGTCATCACGGCGTTCACGCAGATCACCGCGGACACGTTCGTGGGGAAGGCTCAGGAGTTTGAGGGGCTGGCAACGCCGTTCAACAAGGGCGGGGCGGTGGCGATGGCGAGCACGCTGTACCTTGCGCTTGCGCTGGTGATGGGCGTGATCGTGCGGTATCTCAAACCGCCGATGTGGCTAATCACACTACTCTTCGTGCCCGCGACGCTCGGGTGCGTGTGGGCGGGGACGCGGCTCGACGACGTCCTCGTCTGCGACGTCAAGACGTGGTACGTGGTCATTCTGGTGTACTGCTTCATCGCGGCCCAGCTCCCGATGTGGCTGCTGCAGCAGCCTCGGGGGTATCTCGGCGGGTTCGTGCTGTACATGGCGCTGGGGGTCGGCATCGCGGGGATTCTCTTCGGCGGGTTTGATGTCAAGCAGCCGGCGGTGAGCGACCTCGCGTGGAAGACGCTGAATCCGTTCAGCGCGACCGCCCTCACCGACCCGGCGTCGGGGGCCAAGCTCACCGACTTTGTGTTCCCGTTCCTGTTCGTCACCATCGCGTGCGGGGCGTGCTCGGGGTTCCACGGGCTGATCTGCGGCGGGACGACGTCTCGACAAGTGGCTCGCGAGTCGCACTGCAAGCCCGTCGCGTTCGGGGCGATGCTGCTCGAGGGGCTCGTGGCGATCATCGCGCTGTCGACGGTCATGCTGCTGAGCCCTCAGGAGGCCGCGGGGCAGTCGGCGGCCCGCATCTATGGCGACGGCCTCGCGTCCTTCATCACGAAGTTCGCCGGCCAGGGCGCGTTCGTGTTCGCCGCCACGTTTGGCGCGATGGCGTTCAGCACGTTCGTGTTCGACACTCTCGACGTCTCGACGCGCCTCGGGCGCTATCTGCTGCAGGAACTCTTCGGCACGCCGGGGCGCACCGCGGGCCTGCTCGCGGCTGGGGCCACGGCGGGTGTGCCGCTCGCGATGCTCATGGCCGCGGATCCGGCGGGATATCGCCTGTTCTGGACGCTCTTCGGGACGTCGAACCAGCTGCTGGCGGCCCTCACGCTGCTGGGGATCACGGTGTGGCTGCACCGCAGCGGGCGGCGGTGCTGGTACGTGGGCGTGCCGATGGCGTTTGTGATGACGATCACGGTGTGGGCGCTGGGGCTGCAGATCCTCGTGGGGGTCCGCGATGCGCTGAACGGGGCGTGGCGGGTCGTGCCTCCGATACCCCCCGCACCCGGCACCGGCGCGATCGGGCGCGGGGCGCTCAACCCCACGATCATCAACGCGGGCGTCGGCGTGGCCCTGCTCGCGCTCGCGGCGTTGTTCGTGGTCGAGGCGGCACGGGCGCTGCGCCGCCCCCGACCCACCCCGGCTCCGCCCGCTGAGGCCACGCCGTGAACGCGTTCCCGTCGACGCCGATCCCCATCGTCCGTTTCGAGCGGATCGACTCGACGAGCCTGTACGCACGCCGGCTGGTCGAGTCGCCAACACCTCCGACTTCGCCGATGCTGCTCATCGCCGACGAGCAGACCGGCGGCGTCGGGCGCTTTCTCCGTCCCTGGGCGAGCCCGCGCGGCGGGCTCTGGTGCACGCTCGTGTTCCCGCTCGCGACGTCGGCCGCCCCGGCGGCGGCTCTCGAGGGGCTGGGCCTCAAGATCGGGGTCGCGTGCCTGCACACGGTGATGGGGGCCGTGGCCGATGCGGACGGGGGGGGTGGGGGCGTGCCGGAGCCCCCCCACCACATCGACGTCCGGCTCAAGTGGCCCAACGACGTGCTCATCAACGGGCGGAAGGTGCTGGGGGTGCTGAGCGAGATTGTGCACACCGCGGCCAGCTCGCGGGCGTATGCGCTCGTCGGCGTGGGGATCAACGCGAATCTCGATGAGGCGGACCTGCCGCCGATGCTCCGCGAGTCGGCGACGACGCTGCGGGCGGTGCTGGGGCGCGACACGGATCTTGCGGCGCTTGCCGACGAGCTTGCCCGCCGACTCTCCGGCACCCTTGCCGGCTCCGGCGTTCGGGGCCTCGACGGCGCGACGCTGGCCGCCGCCCGCAAGCACCTCGCCCGGATCGGCGAGCAGGTGCACGTGACGCTGCCCGACCGCACCACGGTGTCGGGGACGCTCACCGGGCTCAACGACGAGGGGAGGCCGATCCTGAGCACGCCGGGGGGGACGGTGGTGCTGCCGCCGGGGGCGGATCTGCTCTAGTCCGAGTGTGCACCCGCAAAAACGCAAAAAGGACCCAAGCGAGGACCCGTTTGTGCCAAGTGGAGCGGAGGAGAGTCGAACTCCCGACCTCGTCATTGCGAACGACGCGCTCTACCAACTGAGCTACCGCCCCGTCACCGCGACACAGCCTTCCCGCGGCAGGGGCGGACTATAGCGACGATCCCCGGCCCCGTGAAGTCGGCGGCACTCCCGGCAGGGGCGGCGGCCGGTCGACGTGAACTCCGAACCCCGTGAACCCCTGGCGCGTATGGGGTACTATTGAAACAGCGTTCTCAATAAGCGGACGGGCGTGTCTTGGCCGGCCACCGCGAGGACGCCCCGGCCGACGCCGCGGAGGTGACCCGTGCACGCACGCCTCAGCGCACACCGATGGATGATCGTGATCGCCCTTGCGGGCGTGCTCGCGCTTGTTTGTTGCGACGCGGGTGCTGACCGGCCGCAGGTGTCGGATTCCGGGGCGGCGCCGGTTCGGGCGGTCGTGAGCATTCCGCCGCTGAAGGCGCTGGTTGAGCCGTTCGTGGCCGCGTTGGCCGATGTGAACGACGGGGCGTCGGGCACGGTCGAGATCCTCATTCCGCCCGGGGTGAGCGAGCACGGGTACGAGATTCCGCCGACGCGACTGGCCGCCCTCGCGAAGGCGGATGTTGTTGTGTATGTCGGGCTGGGTTTGGAGCCGCAGGTCGAAGACTTTCTGAAGGACCATCCGAGCCCGACGCGCCGCGTCGTTGAGTTCGCGAAGATGGCGGGTGTAGAGGCGAACGACGACCACGACCACCACGAGCACGCGCATGACGATCACGATCACCCCCACGACCACGACCACGACCACGACCACGCGCACGGGCGCGACGGGCAGGACCCGCACCTGTGGCTCGACCCGGTCCTCGTGATGAAGCTCGTGCCGGCGATCCGGCAGGCGGTGGAGCAGGCCGCGATCGCACGGGCGCCCAAGGGCACTCCTCGTCTCGCCCTTATCAAAGGCCGGCTTGACGTGGCCGAGAAGGCCCTGCTTGAGCGTGTGCGGGCCGTCGACGAAGAGCACCGCACGCGGCTCGCGGGGCACCAGGGTGGGGGGGGGCGGGCGGTTGTCGTCGCGCACGACGCGTGGGGGCTGCTCGCGGCCCGCTACGGGTTTGAGACCGTGGCCATCAAGGGGATGCTCGCGACCGAGCCGACGCCGCAGTCGATCAAGGCGGCGGTGGAGGCGATCAGGGTCCGAGGGGCGACGGTTGTGTTTACTGAGCCGCAGCTCGCGCAGGCGACGAGCCAGCGAGTCGCGGACGCGGCGGGGGCCAAGCTCATGGAACTCGACCCGCTGGGCTCGGGGGACTGGTTCAGCACGATGCGGGCGAATCTTGACAACATCGTCGCGGCACTCGATGCTCATAGACCCGCCACCACCCCCACGCCGCCGGCGCCCGCAAACCGATAAGACACTCCAACCACGTCATGCCCGCACCCGCCCCATCCGGTTCCACGATTGCGACTGTGCCTTCGGCGCACGCCGCGGTTGAGTTCCGTGGCGTCGGGTTCAGCTACCCCGACAACCCCAAGCCCGCGCTCGAGGCGATCTCGCTGCGCGTCGAGCCCGGCGAGCGGCTCGGCATCCTGGGGCCCAACGGCGGCGGCAAGTCGACCCTCCTCAAGATCGCCCTTGGGCTGCTCCGTGGATACCGGGGCGAGGTGCGCGTCTTTGGCGAAGACCCCGACCGCGCGCGGCGCGACGGGCTGGTGGGGTATGTGCCGCAGCATCAGGACATCGAGCGGGCGTTCCCGATCAGCGTGCGTCAGGCGGTCACGCTCGGGGCGGCGTGGCGGACGGCCCCGTGGCGGGGCGTGCCACGCGAGGCCCGCGAGCGGGTCGCTCACATGCTCGCCCTCGTGGGGGCCGAGTCGTTCGCCGATCGGCCGGTGGGGAAGCTCTCGGGCGGGCAGCTGCAGCGGGCGATGATCGCCCGGGCCCTGGCGGCACGCCCGCGGATTCTCGTGCTCGACGAGCCGACGGTGGGGATCGACGCGGCGGGGCAGCGGATGTTCGCCGAACTGCTCGAGCGCGTGCACGCGGAGCTCAAGATCACCATCCTCATCGTGTCGCACGATCTTCGGGCGATTGTCGCGGGCTGTGATCGCGTCGCGTGCCTCGCGCGGCGGCTGCACTCGCACACGGCCCCCGCGGGTTTGACGCCGCAGATCCTGGCGGAGGTGTTCAGCCACGACGTGGCCGGCTGGGGCGGGCTCGTCGGGAACGTGCATCTGCACGCGCACCGCGAGGACGAGTGCCCGACGCCGACCAGCCCATCGCTGCATGTGCACGGACCCTCGTGTTCGCACTCGCACGATCACCCCCCCCACTCGCACTCCCATCCCCACCCCCCCCACCCCCCTCACGAGGAGCCGCCGCGTGCAGACGCTTGAGTTCCTTCGTGACCCGGACCTTCGTGCGATCTATCTGCCAGCCATCCTCGGCGGGCTGGCGGTCGTGCTCATGTGCGGGCTGCTCTCGGTGTTCGTGGTGCTCAAGCGGCTGAGCTTTGTCGGCCAGGGCGTGAGCCACTCGGCGTTCGGCGGGCTCGGCGTGGCGGCCGTGATCGCGGCGCTGGTGCCGGGTGCGTCGGGGGCGGGCACGGACTTCGTGATCGTGGTGGTGTTCTGCATCGGGGCTGCCCTGGGCATGGCCGCGCTCAGCGATCGGCGGTCGCTGCACGCCGACACGGCGATCGGGATCGTGCTCGTCGGGGCGATGGCGCTGGGGGCGCTGTTGGTTGAGTTCGCACGCGGCATGGCGCTGCGGTCGGGGTCAGGGGCGCGGATCCAGTCGTGGGAGTCGATCCTGTTCGGGTCGATCAGCGCGATCGGGCCAACCGACGCGGCCCTCGCGTGGGGGATTGCGCTGCTCGTCGCGATCGTGGTTTTTGCCGTGCGACGCCCGCTGCTCTTCTGGGCCTTTGACGAGACTTCCGCTCCCGCGTTCGGCGTGCCGGGGCAGGCGATGCGGCTCTTGCTCATGGTCCTGCTCGCGGTCGCCGTCGTCACGGCCATGAAGCTCGCCGGCGTGGTTCTCGCCACGGCCCTGCTGGTGCTGCCCGCGGCGGCGGCCCTGCGGCTGAGCGATCGCCTGTGGACCGTGATCGTCCTCTCGCTCGCGGCGGCGGTCGTCAGCCTGCTCGCGGGGCTGGTCATTCACTTCGAGCTCAACTGGCAGCCGGGGCCGAGCATCGTGCTGGTGGCGACGGGGCTGTTTGCGGGGGCGTGGGTGCCGTCGGGGATGAAGAAGTGGCAGAGTGGCGAAGTGGCAAAGTGACGAAGTGGGCGCCGCCCGCACTCACTTTGCCACTTTGCCACTTTGCCACTTTGCCACTTCGCCACTTCGCCACTTCTACCGTTACCAACCATGGCCAAGATCAAAGCTGAAAACCTGCTCGCCGAGCTGCTCCGCATCCGCAAGGACCTGGGCGAGGATAAGAGCGATATCGAGTGGCTCGCGATCCACCACGCGTTCGTGTTCATCTCGTACAAGATGAGCGAATTCCAGACATATGTGGCCGAGGCGGGCGAGCGGGGGGAGTTTGACGAGTACGAGCCGTGAGCCGCGCGCCACGAGCGATCTGAACGCACCGGGCGCACACACGATCTCGGAGGCCGCATGAACGACGTGCCGATGTACCTCGGATGGGCCGGGATGGTCTTGCTGCTGACCGGGTACGCCCTCGACAAGAGGGCCAGGCCGACCCCGCTCTTTCTGCTGAACTTTGGCGGCGCCGTGCTGATCTGCGTGTACTGCTACGCCGGCGAGGCCTGGCCACCGTTTGTGCTCAACGTCTTTTGGGCCGGTGTCGCCGTGTGCAAGCGGTTCTGGAAGCGGCCGACGCCCGCCTAGCACCGCCGTGTCATTTTCCGCCTTGACCCGGCCCCCCGGAGTCGTCACCATACCCGGCCCCTCCGGACCCGCTTGGGCCCAAGGGCTTGGGGATCTCCCGCGTGATCTGCCCTTTCTGCTCCGCCAACGACGACAAGGTGATCGACAGCCGCGCCTCGGACGCGGGCAAGATCATCCGTCGCCGGCGTGAGTGCCTCGCGTGCACCAAGCGGTTCACCACCTATGAGCGGGTGGAAGAGACCACCCGGTTGATGGTGATCAAGCGGGACGGGTCGCGGGTGCCGTTCAACCGGGCGAACGTCCTCAAGGGCGTGCAGGCCGCGTGCGGGAAGCGCCCGATTGCCGAGGAAGCGAAAGAACGGCTCGCGACGGAGGTTGAAGAAGAGATCGTGAAGGAGTTCGATCGCGAAGTGCCCAGCGGCACGATCGGCGAGCGCGTCGCGGCCCACCTCAAGGACCTCGATGAAATCGCCTACGTCCGCTTCGCGAGCGAATACCATCAGTTCCGCGACGCCCGTGAGCTCATGGAAGAGCTGCGTCGCCTGAACGAACGGACGAAAGACGTCAAGGACCAGCAGCGCCTGTTCGGCACCACACAGGGCACTGCGGGCGGAGGCGAACAGCGATGACTCTGTGTGCACAAATTCTCCTGGGATCGATGGCGGCGATCGGCGCCCTGAGCCTCGCGGCCTGCAAGAACGACAACGAGCCGGTGACGCCCGACTCCGCGCTCACGAGCGAGCCCGAGCCCGCCGACCTTGAGCCGGTCGACCCGTCGCTCCAGCCGCACGCGGCCACGACCCCCCCACCCCCCACACCCCCGGCTGTGGCGGTCGTTGAGCCCGCCCCGCGCGAGCTCGACCCGCAGACCGATCCGGAAGAGGTGGACGGCTGGCGTCCGCAGTGGTGGATCGAGGACCCGATGAAGACGCAGCAGCACGCGGTGGCGTGCAGCTTCGCGACCGACGCCGAGCTGGCGAAGGCGCGGGCGACGGCCGTGGACTCGGCCCGGGGGAAGCTGGCGCAGTTCCTCGCACGCAACCCGGGCGTGACGGAGATGAAGACCGACGCGGTGCGTCTGCCCACCGGGCAGTACCGGGCGTTCGTGCTGATTCAGACGCCGCTCAAGTAATCGTTGACACTCCAACCCCCACAGGCACCTCTCCACTACCTCCCTCACGCCCCCCCCCAAGCCATGGTCAAGAAATTCTTTGCCACCGCCGCCGACGCCTTCGCCGATCTTCGCGGCTCGGGCGTGCTCGCGGACAACATCACGGTCATGGTGGGCGGGTTCGGGCTCTGCGGAATCCCGGAGCATCTCATCGCGGCCCTGCGCGACTCGGGGTGCAAGGGCCTCACCTGCATCAGCAACAACGCGGGCGTCGACGACTTCGGGCTGGGACTGCTCCTGCAGACGCGCCAGATCAAGAAGATGATCTCGTCATACGTGGGTGAGAACGCGACGTTCGAGCAGCAGTTCCTCAACGGCTCGCTCGAAGTGGAGTTCAATCCCCAGGGCACGCTCGCCGAGCGCATCCGCGCCGGCGGGGCCGGCATCCCCGCGTTCTTTACCGCAACCGGCGTGGGCACCCCCGTCGCCGACGGGAAGGAAGTCCGGTCGTTCGTCCGGCCCAGCGACGACACGCGGAGCCACAACCGCGGGAGCGCCGCGGTCGGCTCGGCGCGCGATTACGTGATGGAGACCGGCCTCTTCGCCGATCTGGCTCTCGTCAAGGCCCACACGGCCGACGAGTTCGGCAACCTCGTGTACCGCAAGACGGCCCGCAATTTCAACCCGATGATGGCGACGGCCGCGAAGTACGTGATCGCGGAGGTCGAGGAGATCGTGCCGCTGGGTTCGATCGACGCGGACCGGATTCACACGCCGGGGAGCTACATCAACCGGGTGGTGAAGGCGACGCCGCAGAAGAGGATTGAGCAGAGGACGGTCAGGAAGTAGCAAACTCGCTCTTCGCCCCGGTGGGGCGCGGGAATGTAGCCACGAGTGGAGCGCAGTCCGCCCAAGGCGGACGCAGCGGAACTCGTGGAAGGCCGGCCAAATCAACCCTGTCTCTCATTGAGTCTCGCCCCGGCAGGGGCGAGGGGTTCACTGGGTGAACGCTGCACGGACGTCCCTTCGCCCCGCCGGGGCGAAAAACCAATCTGAATGAGAGAGGTAGGCGTCGCTTTCCACGGGTTGCGCTCCGTCCGCCTGGCGGCGGACTGCGCTCCACCCGATGGGTATGAAGACCTGTTGCTCCAACCGGAGTGTTGCACACTTCGGTG
>CAZMCC010000017.1:0-45817 GCA_964564695.1 uncultured Phycisphaeraceae bacterium
CCGGGTCAGGTACAGCGCTGCCAGCGCTTGGGCCGGGTATTTCCTGGGGTCGATGCGTGGTCAGGAGCGTGACCCGGCCCGGCCTCGCGTAACTGAATGGCATTCGCCCAGAGCGGCTTGAGCATGTCCGGCGCACCAGGGCTTCGCAGCACATGCTCAAGCCCAGAGCGGCTTGAGCAATGCCACCCGCTCCACCCGGCGGACAGAGCTCCGCCGGGGCACCCATCCGGGACACACCCGTCATCCGTTGCGCTTGTGCCACAGTTCGCGTTCCCACGCCGGGCGGCCCGCGTCCATGAGTTTCACGCCTTCGTCGGACGATATCGAGCCCTCGGCGACGTACGCGGCGATCTCACGCCGTGACTTCTCTTTTTCGCGGCTCTTGAGGACGGACTGGATCACGCCGCCGGCGACGGAGGCCACGACGATGATCGTCAGGCCGACGGCCCCCACGATGATCACGGCCATCACTTCTTCGGGCATGGTCGGAACTCCGGAAACGCCCCCGTCCAGTTCAGCAGCAGCCGTGGTCCTTGTTCGCCGGCCCGGCCCGCATCAGCCGCTCGCCCTCCTCGGCGGACATCGACCCCTCGGCGACATAGGCTGCGATCTCGCGGCGCGACTGCTCGCGGGACCGCGTTTTGAACACGCTCTTGATGACGCCGCCGACGATGCCGACGATCAGCATGAGCATGGTCCCGCCGATGGCGATGAGCGGGATGATGTCGTTTTCGATCGAGCCCAGGGTGACCATGACCAACCTCCGCGGCGGCGAGCGCCGGGTCGAGCCCCCCGCGGGTCGACTGGTCATTCTTGGGGGGCTGGATCGGCGGATTTCACCCCTTGGACGGGAATCGGCGGCCCGGGTCGCCTTTACCTGGGCCGTGCCGCTACGTTCTGATCGGACGGTCCCGCTCCGCAGGCCCCCTGACCGCCCCCCCCAACCCCCACGCCCCGGGCACACCCATGCTCAACCTCTCCGGTGATCCCGACAGCACGATGCGCGAAATCGTGGAGATGATGCGCGAGATGTCGCGCCACACCGACCCGCAGCAGATGGTCAACGCCTATCGCACGCGGGTGCGCTCGCTGTATCGCACCGACGGCACGGTCGCAGTTTCGCGGCGGGAGCTCGCCAGCCCGTGGTACCGCGTCACGCGCTCGAGCCGGTGGAGCAGCGACGTGAACCCGTGGCGCGATCGCGACAAGCTCCCGCTGCTGGACCGGGGAATCCTCGGCGAGCTGCTCTACTCCGAGGAGCCGCGGCTCATCAATGACTTCCGGCCCGATCCGACCGACCCGTGTTACGAGCACCTCGAGGGCTTCCGGTCGGCGCTGGCGATCCCCAACTACGACCAGGGCAAGGCGCTCAACATGACGCTGCTGATGACCAAGCAGCCCAACGGCTTCGACCCCGCGGCGGCGCCGAGCATGGTCTGGATCGGCAACCTGTTCGGTCGCGCCACGCATCAGCTTGTGCTGGCCGACGAGCTGCGCCGGGCGTACGAGGCCGTCGACCGCGAGCTGCGGAGCGTGTCGGAGATCCAGCGGTCGCTGCTGCCGGTGGTGCTGCCGGATGTGCACGGCTTGCAGCTGGCGGCGCACTATCAGACCTCGCGCCAGGCGGGGGGCGATTACTACGACTTCTTCCCGCTGCCCGACGGGAAGCTCGGGATGCTCATCGCCGACGTTTCGGGGCACGGGACGCCGGCGGCGGTCGTGATGGCGATCACGCACACGATGGCGCACGCGATGCCGGACCCGCCGATGGACCCGGCGCGGATGCTGGGGCATCTCAATGAGAACCTCGCCGACGCATATGTGCGCACGGGGAGCGGGTTCGTTACGGCGTTTTACGGTATCTACGACCCTGCGGCCCGGTCGCTGCGGTATGCGTCGGCGGGGCACAACCCGCCTCGGGTGCGGCGCGAGGATGGGTCGATGGTTGAGGCCGTGGAGTCGGCGCGGGATATCCCGCTGGGTGTGCTGCGTGAGACGCGCTACAGCGAGGCGACGGCGAAACTGAACCCGCGCGACACGCTGGTGCTGTACACGGACGGGATCACCGAGGCGCGGGAGAAGACGGGGCAGCTGTTCGGGGAGAAGCGGCTCGATCAGTCGATCGCGCAGTCGCCGCCGGATGCGCCGGCGACGATCGCGAAGGTGCTCGATGATGTCGAGAAGTTTGCGAGCGGGCGGCCGGCGGATGATGATCGGACGCTGGTGGTGGCGCGGGTGATGTGAGTTCGAGCGGGATTCACCGCGGAGAACGCGGAGAACGCGGAGGGGAAGAGGATTCACCGCAGAGGCGCAGAGGGCGCGGAGGAAGGCAGAGAAGAAAGTGCGGTGATGCGGCGGGGACGCGGGCGCATGGAAGAGGGCAAAATACGGGTCGTGAAGAGCTTGTCTTCTGATCCGATCGAGCAGAGGAATTCGTTCGCCCCTGCCGGGGCGAGAAGACAAAGAGACAGAGGGAAATGGGGGGGCTTTCCACGGGTTGCGCGACGCGCAAAGCCGCGTCGCTTCACCCGTGGCAACATTCGTGCGCCCCTTCGGGGCGAAAGGCAGTGAGGCAGATCACCGCACGATCAGCACGCCGTGGGGGCCGCGGCCGACGCCGACTCGGAAGTCGGCCTGCTCGAGCGTGGCGGTCTTGTTCTCGCCGCCGCGAGGGTTGAGGCGCCAGAAGGCGAGCTCGCCGTCGAGGGCGCCGACGTCGAGGGAGCGGAAGAGGGTGACGACGACGAAGTGGCCGTTGGCGTCGAAGCTGATGCCCTCGGGCATGCCGCCGAGCACGTGCTCGCCGAGAGCGGTGAGCTCGCCGGAGGCGGCGTCGAGGCTCAGCAGGGTGAGCGATCCGGACTTGAGACGTGAGTCGCCTTCGGGGAGGAAGCTGCGCTCGAGGTTGGCGGTGACGACGAAGCGGCCGTCGGGGGACACGGCCAATCCCTCGGGCGAAACACCGACGGGGGCGGTGGAGACGACCTCGTGGTGGACGCTTTCAGCGCCGCCCGAGCCGACGCGGATGACGCTGAGCGTGCCGGCGGGGGCCTTGAGGAGGTGGTCCTCGGCGCTCGACTGCCACTGGAGGTCGGTGGTGATGAAGTGCCTGCCGTCGGGGGTCCACTGGCCGTGGAAGGGGAACTTGCCGACCTTGACGGGCTTGCCGAAGGGGCTGATGGCGAGGGCGCCGTCGACGCTGGCGAATTCGTAGAACATCACCTCGTCGCGCTGGGGCAGGCAGACCGCGAGGAGCTTGCCGTCGGGGCTCCAGGTGACGCTGGAGGCGATGGCCTCGGAGTCGTCGATGCCCATGAGTTCCCAGGCCATGGGTTCGCCGAGCTCGGAGCTGTTGACGGGGACGATCACGAGCTGGCCGCGGGGCTCGCGGGTGATGACGGCGGCGAGTGTGCCGTCGGGGCTGACGTCGCAGGCGCTGGGGTTCTTGCCGACGAAGGCGCTGCTGACCAAGACGGGGTTCATGGGGTCGGCGAGGCTGACCATCTGGAGGAGGGTGCCGGCGGGGATGTCCTTGAAGCCGGTGGCGCCCTGCGGGGTCTGGCCGCGGGTCTCGACGACGAAGGCCATGGTGCCGGCGCGGTTGACGCTGAGGGCCTGGGGCGGGCCGAGAACGGAGTTGGAGACCGCGGTCTGTGCGAAGGCGGCCTGGTCGCCGGTGATGGGGAGGCTGATGACGGTCATGGTGTCGCGCTGCCCGTCGGGCGGGACGGCGAGGGCGTCGTTGGCGAAGGTGGTGGCGACCATGTCGGCGTCGGAGATGGTGACGATGAGGCGTCCGGAGACGTCGCTGGGCTCGGCGGGGCGGTCGAACATCTTCGACTCGCGCGTGCCGGCGCAGCCGGCGCCGATGCCCGCGAGCGAGAGGCCGGCGGCGAGCCCTGCGATCGAGAGCGCGGTGCGGGCGGCGGGAAGGAAACGGGACGGGGTCGGGGCGAGCATCGAGCGTCTCCGAGATGGGATGGCCGCCGGGAAGGGGGCGGGAAGGGGGGTAGGTTAGCCGAACGCCAAGCCGGGTGTCGAGTGGCCAGCCCTCGGGTCTTCAGGCCCCCCCGCACCTCCCGCACCCCCCCGCATCCCCCGGCTGCCGGCGATACGCTGGCGCATGCCGGACCGGACCAATGGACAGGACTTGTCGCCGCTGCTGCTCGTGAGCGCGGGAAACACGCGGACCCGCTACGCCCTGGCCATCCCGGGCGGGGCGGAGGGACGGGAGCTGCAGCCTTCCATGGTGGCCGACAACGCGGACGCGGCGGCCCACGCGGAGATCGTCGGGCGGCTGCTGGCGGACGCGGCGGACGCCAACCCCCCCGAGGTGCTGGTGGCGTCGGTGAACGACCGGGCGGCGGACGGGGCGGTGGCCCGGCTGGTGGAGCGGCTGGGGAGCGGGGGGCAGGGGCGGATCCGCCGGTTTGGGCGGGATGTGCACGTGCCGATGCCGCACACGCTGGTCGCGCCGGTGACGGTGGGGCAGGATCGGCTGCTGAGCGCGCTTGGGGCGTTCACGCGGAGCGAGCAGGCGTGCGTGGTGGTGGATGCGGGGACGGCGATCACGGTGGACTTCGTGGACGGCGAAGGAGTGTTCCACGGCGGGGCGATTGCGCCGGGGCTGCGGATGATGATGCGGTCGCTGCACGACGGGACGGCGGCGCTGCCGCTGGTGGACCTGGCGCCGGCGCGGCAGCGTGAGGCGGGGGCGAGCGAGGAAGAGGTGGTGCCGTTCGGCAAGACCACGCAGGACGCGATCCGGGTGGGGGCGATCGGGGCGGCGCGGGGGCTGGTGTATCACCTGGTGGACAAGTACGCGGAGTTTTACAAGGCGTATCCGCGGGTGATTGCCACGGGCGGGGATGCGCCGCTGCTGTTTGATAATGATCCGATTGTGGAGCGGGTGGAGCCGGATCTGATTCTCATCGGGATGTTGAGTGCGTGGGAGCTGGAGGAGGCGGAGTAGGGGCCAGGGGCCAGGGACCAGGGGCCAGTAGGGGCCAGGGGCCAGGGACCAGGGCCAGGGACCAGGGACCAGGGGCCAGGGGCCAGGGGAGGAAGAGGTGCTCGAGCTCAGAGCAGCTTGAGCATGCCACCCAGGCGATGCATGTCCGGTGACGCTGTGCGATTTCGGCTTGTTTCTTCGCCGCCGGGGGGGCAGGCGGCGATCGCGGTGATAGAGATTTCGGCGGACTCGGGTGCGGGGCTTGACGCTGCTCTTGCGAGCACTGGGATTGATGCTGTTGCGCCGGGCACGTGGGCGCTGCGTGCGCTGGGGCGCGGCGCGGACGCCGATCGGGGCGTTGTGGCGCGGGTCAGTGAATTGACGGCGTGGCTGATGCCGCACGCGGGGCCGGCGGTGGTATCGCAGTTGCTGCGGTCGCTGGGCGCGGCGGGTGTCGAGCAGCTCGAGGAAGCGGCGTATCCGGAGGCCGCGTCGGAGATTGAGGCGCGGATGCTGAGCGTGCTGGCGCGGGCGGCGAGTCCGCTGGCGGTGGATGTGCTGCTGGACCAGCCGCGGCGGTGGGGGGGGCTCGACCCAGCTCGCGTGGTTGCGCAGGCGGACGGCGCGACGCGAGAGCGGTGGCGGGTGCTCAACCGGCTGGTCGATCCGCCGCTCGTTGTTGCGTGGGGGGCGCCGAACATCGGGAAGTCGAGCCTGCTGAACGCGCTGGCGTCGGCGGATGTGGCGATCGCGGCCGACGAACGCGGCACTACCCGGGATCATGTCGGCGCCACGCTCGATCTCGCGGGGCTGGTCGTGTGGTACGCGGACACGCCGGGGGTGAGTGCCGAGACGCCGGGCGATGACCCGCTCGCGCAGGGTCAGGCCGCGGCTCGGGAGCTGGTGGCGCGGGCTGACCTTGTCCTGCTGTGTGCCGACGCGACGAGCGAGTTCCTTCCGACGCCGACTCCCGGGGCGTCGGTTGTGCGCCTGGCCCTTCGCTCCGACCTCGGGCCTCCCCGGTCGGGCCCGCCCGCGGACCGTTCTCTCAGCCTGCTCGGCCACGATGTGCCGGGGCAGACGCTCGAACTGGCGCGGCTGATCCGCGACCGGCTGGTCCCGCCGGGGGCGTTATCGCACCCCGGGGCGTGGGCGTTCTGGGGGGCGCTCGCCTAACCTTGCGGTCCGGCCCCCCACCCCCCCACCCCCCCCACCCGATCCATTGGCCGGATTCCCGAGTTTCCAACGAGGCTTTCCCCCATGGTTGACGATCGGTTACGGAATATCCGCGAGGGCGCCGGCAAAGAGGACAGCCGGTACTCCGAGCTGATGACCGACCTGCTGCAGAAGGCAGGCCCATATGTGATGGGCGCGGTGATCGTGTGCAGCGGCGGGTACCTCGCGTACAAGTGGTACGACACCAAGCGGACGCAGGCGCTGTCGGCCGCGTTCTTTGAGCTTGAGCAGGCGATCGATTCGGGGAGCCCGTCATCGCTCGAGGCCGTGGCCCGCTCGCACGCGGGTCAGCGGTCGGTGACGCGGCTGGCGGAGGCCGAGCTTGGCGAGATCTACCTGGCGGCGGCCCGCAGGGGTGTCGTTCCGGGTGCGACGCTCAAGGCCGACGGCGGGCCGGAACGTCCCGAGGACGTCCTCACGCCGGAGAAGTCGAGCGAGTACCTGAGCAAGGCGAGCGCGGCGTTCCAGTCGACGCTCGACGCGACCAAGGATGACCCGCAGGTTTCGCTGCTGGCGCTCAAGGCGCTGTTCGGCCTCGCCGGGGTTGCGGAGAGCAAGGGCGATGTCGAGGGCGCCGGGCGGTATTACAGCGACGCGGCCACGCGGGCGAAGGCCGCGGGCTATGACGCGGTGGCGCAGCTGGCGACAAAGCGCAAGGAGACGGCGGGCGGGCTGAGCGCGATCCCGCCTTTGTTTACGATGGCGGACTTGCCGGCGCGGATGGAAGCGGCGTCGCCTTTCCCGACGATGCCGGGAGCGACGGGTTCTGCGCCGATGAACATCACCACGCCGGGTGGCGGTCCTGGTCCGGTGATGATCCCCTCGGGCCCGCCGCCGGGCTTCGGGGCTGATGGCAAGCCGCTGCCTAAGGAAGACGGGACGGTTGGGCCGCCGCTTCCCGCGGGAACTCCCACGACTCCCCCCACGACGCCTCCGGCTGCGCCGGCTCCTGCGCCGCAGGGCGAGCAGCCGAAGGCCACGCCGCGGGCTCCTGCCCCGACCACTCCCCCCGCCCCCCCCAGCGAGCCGAAGCAGGACCCGAAGCGCTAAGGGCGCCGGCTGGCGCGAGCACACGATGCCCACGCCGGGCGAATCCTTTCGATCGAATGACGCACGCTCGGGGCCGCCCGGGCGAGGCGGTCTCATCCGCGTCGGCGGCAAGGTCGATCTCGATGCGCTGCGCCGGGCGATCCATGAGCAGGGGGATGGGCCGGAGGTTGTCGCGGCGGCCCAGGCGCAGAGCGATGGTGACGAGACGGTCGCGGCGCCCGAGGCCGAGGACGATGCGCCGAACCGGGTTGAGTTCGAGCTGCGGCGGGACCTGAACAAGCGACTCGACAAGTATTTGACGGATCGCATCACGTTCATGAGCCGCACGCAGCTTCAGAAGCTGATCGACGACGGCGGGGTGACGGTGAACGGGCGTCAGCCGAAGGGGTCGACGAAGCTGCGGCTGGGGGACAAGGTGGAGGTGTTCATCCCCGCGCCGCCGGCGGAGGCGACGCCGGCCCAAGATATCCCGTTGGATGTGCTGTTCGAGGACGAGTCCATCATCGTGCTGAACAAGCAGGCGGACATCATCGTGCACCCGGCGCGGTCGCACCTGTCGGGGACGATGATCAACGCGCTGGCGTATCACTTCCGGCATCGGTCGGGGGGCGCGCTGAGCAAGGTGGGGGAGGAGTGGGCGCGGCCGGGGGTCGTGCACCGGCTCGATCGCAACACCACCGGGGCGATCGTGTTCGCGAAGACCGACGAGGCGCACTTCAAGCTGGCGCGCCAGTTCGAGGTGCGGACGGTGGACAAGCGGTACGTGGCGCTGGTGCACGGGCGGGTGGAGCCGTTGGTGGATGTAATTGATGTGCCGATCGGGCGGAACCCGTGGGGGGGAAGGGGGATTCGGGGGAATACCGGGGGGGGGCAGGGGGGGTGGGGGAAGACGGGGGGTGCGATCTACGGGGGGCTCGGGGGGTTGGGGGCGAAGGGGGGGGGGGGGAGGGCGGGGGGGAGGGGGGGGGTGTCGATCGTGGAGGTGGAGCTGAAGACGGGGCGGACGCACCAGATCCGTGTGCACTTTTCGCACCGCGGATGGCCGTTGGTGGGGGATGACATGTACACGGGGCGGAGCGTCGAGATGCCGGCGACGGAGGATCAGCCGGCGGCTTCGTTTGCGCGGCAGGCGCTGCACGCGGCGATGCTCGCGTTTCGGCATCCGATTTCGGGGGAGGCGATGAGATTCGTGGCGCCGTTGCCGGGGGATATTCGAAGGTTGCTCGCGGGGGTGCGGGCGAAGGCGGGGGCGGAGGAGCCGGGGGATGTGCCGGGGAGCGTGCTGAAGTTGGAGGAGTTGTTGCGGTAGGGAAGTAGGAGCAAAGGCGGTACGCGGAGGGCGCGGAGGTCGCGCGGAGGAACGCGGAGAAGAGGATGGTGATGTGGATGAACGCGATGTGGCGGGGATCGCCGCCGGCGCATCGCGCTCGTCCTGATCTTCCTGCTTTGCCTTGCTCTGCGTTCCTCCGCGCTACCTCCGCGTCCTCTGCGTACCGGCGTTCTGCACTCGCTTGCGCTCGCGTCTCTTATCGAGCCGCGTTGAACGCTCGGTCGAGGTCGGCAATGAGGTCGTCGGGGTGTTCGACGCCGACGCTGAGGCGGATGAGGGTGTCGGAGATGCCGAGCTGGGTGCGGGTCTCGGGGGGGACCGAGGCGTGGGTCATGATGGCGGGGTGTTCGATGAGGGATTCGACGCCGCCGAGGGACTCGGCGAGGGCGAAGACCTGGACGTTCTCGAGGAACTTGCGGGCGGCGGCGAGGCCGGCGCTTTCGCCGGGCTTTCCCTTTGCGGCGCCGGGCTTGATGAAGAACGTGATCATGCCGCCGAAGCCGGACATCTGGTTTTTCGCGATGACGTGCTGCGGGTGGGAGGGGAGGCCGGGGTGCAGGATGCGTTCGACCTGGGGGTGGGCCTCGAGCCAGGTGGCGATCTTGAGGCCGGAGTCGTTGTGGCGGGCCATGCGGAGGGCGAGGGTCTTGATGCCGCGGAGGACGAGGTAGGAGTCGAAGGGGCCCATGACGGCGCCGGTGGCGTTCTGGAGGAAGCGCAGGCGCAGGGCGAGGTCGCGGTTGTTGGTGGCGAGCAGGCCGCCGACGACGTCGGAGTGGCCGTTGAGGTACTTGGTGGCGGAGTGCATCACGAGGTCGAAGCCGTGCTCGAGGGGGCGCTGGTTGATGGGGCTGGCGAAGGTGTTGTCGCACCCCAGCACGGCCTCGGGGGCCTTCTGGCGGACGAGCTTGGCGATTGCCGCGAGGTCGACGATCTTGAGCGTCGGGTTGGTGGGGGTCTCGACCCAGACGAGGCGGGTCTTGGGGGAGATGGCCTCGGCGAGGCGGTTCAGGTCGGTCATGTCGACGTACTTGAACTTGAGGCCGGCGGAGCGTTCGCGGACGCGGGTGAAGAGCCGGCGTGAGCCGCCGTAGAGGTCGTCCATGGCGATGACTTCGTCGCCGGAGGTGAGCAGGTCGAGGGCGCAGCTCATGGAGGCGAGGCCGGAGGCGAAGGCGAAGCCGCCGGAGGTGACGTCGTCGGACTCGGGGATGGAGGAGCCTTCGAGGCCGGCGACCATGCGTTCGAGGGCGTAGCGGGTGGGGTTGTGCGAGCGCGAGTACTCGAAGCCGGAGTGCTCGCCGGGGGAGCGCTGGGCGTAGGTGGAGGTGGTGAAGATCGGGGGCATGACCGCGCCGGTGACGGGCTCGGGGCGCTGGCCCTGGTGGATGACGCGGGTGTCGAGGTGGGGGGGGTGGGCGTTGTCGTTGTGCATGGGGGATCCGGAGTTCACCACGGAGGACACGGAGATCACGGAGGAAGAAGGAGAGGATAGGGGGCGCGCGTGGGCCCTTTCGCGCGTAGCCAATCGGTGAACTCGGAGGGGTAACCGAATTCCTCCGCCCTCGCGGGGCGGTTTGCGATCAAGCCCGGGGTGTCGTGGTCGGACGTTCCACGGGCTTGCTTCGTCCGCCTGTCGGCGGACTGCGCGGCGCCCGTGGCTACAGCCCTGCGCCCCTCCGGGGCGAAGACGCGGAGCGGTCAGCGGGGGAGCTGGCGGCGGAGGTAGTTGATGAGGTCGATCTGGGTGATGAGGCCGTGGTAGGCGCCCTGCTCGTCGACGATGAGGGCGACGCGGCCGGCGCGGAAGAGGGGGATGAGGTCGTCGACCTTGGCGCTGGGGCGGAGCGTTTCGAGCTTGCGGGTCATGTAGTCGGCCACGGAGTGCTCGAAGGCGGCGCGGTCGCGGGCGACGGCGAGGAGCACGTCGCCCTCGTCGAGGATGCCGGCGACGACTTCCTTGCCGGTCGAGGTGTCCATGACGGCCATCTGGGAGACGCCGTACATCTGCATGCGGAGGATGGCGAGCTTGAGGGGGTCGGTGGCGCTGAGGGTGTAGTCCTCGCGCCAGTCGTGGCGGCGGGCGATCATGTCGCGCAGGTCGCCGGCGCGGGGGCGCTGGATGAATCCCTGGTCGATCATCCAGAAGTCGTTGAACATCTTGGAGAGGTACTTGGCGCCGTTGTCGCAGGCGAAGGTGACCACGGTGAGCGGCTTGGTCTGCTTGCGGCACCAGACGAGGGCCGCGTGCAGGAGGCAGCCGCTGGAGGAGCCGACGAGCAGGCCTTCTTTCGCGAGCAGCTCGCGGGCGGCGAAGAAGGAATCGCCGTCGGAGACCTCGACGGCCTCGCTGATGGACTTGATGTCGCACATGTCGGGGACGAAGTCCTCGCCCATGCCTTCGACGAGCCATGAGCCGGCCTGGACGACTTTGCCCTCGTTCACGAGTGGGGCGAGGATCGAGCCCCGGGGGTCGCCGAGGATGATCTTGACGTCGGGCTTGCGCTCCTTGAAGAACTTGCTCTGGCCCGCGAGCGTGCCGGACGAGCCGACGCCGACGACGACGGCGTCGACCTTGCCCTGGGTCTGCTCGAAGATCTCGGGGCCGGTGGTGCGGTAGTGGGCGTCGGCGTTGTCCCAGTTGCTGAACTGGTCGGTGTAGAAGGAGTTGGGGGTTTCCTTGGCGATGCGGGCGGCGACGTCCTGGTAGTACTCGGGGTGGCCCTTGCCGACGTCGGAGCGGGTGAGGACGACCTGGGCGCCCATGGCGCGGAGGTGGGCGATTTTTTCCTGCGACATCTTGTCGGGGACGACGACCTTGAGCTTGTCGACGCGCTGGCCGGCGGCGAGGGCGAGGCCCAGGCCGGTGTTGCCGGCGGTGGCTTCGACGACGGTGGGGGGGGGCGAGCCCTTGGGGTCGAGCTTCCCGTCGCGCTCGGCGGCCTGGATCATCGAGAGGCCGATGCGGTCCTTGATGGAGCCGGCGGGGTTCATGAGCTCGAGCTTGAGCATGAGCTTGCAGGGGCCGGCGTTCATGCGGCGGAGCTCGAGCATCGGGGTGTTGCCGATGAGCTCGAGGACGTTGGTGTAGGTCTTGGCGGTGGTCAAGGCCGGCTCCCGTGAATTCGTGCCATCAATGTACGCGATTCAAGGCCGGAATTCACCGCAGAGGCGCAGAGGGCGCGGAGGAAGGCAGGAAACGTCACCACGGAGGACACGGAGGACACTGAGAAAGAAGGAGGGGAGGGAGGCGATTGGGAATGAACCGTACTTCTTGATGCTCCATGTGTTCTCCCCGCCCTCTCCGTGTCCTCCGTGTTCTCCGTGGTGAATCTTCATGGGTGGAGGATGGAGTTCGCGAGGATCTCGATGGGGTGCAGCGGCGTACGACCGGTGGCGTCGCGGATCTGGTGGCGGCAGCTTGTGCCGGGGGCGGCGATGAGCGTGGCGGGGGGCGCGGCGCGCACCGGGGGGAAGACGCTGAGCTCGCCGATCGCGTTCGAGAGGTCGAACTTGTCCTTCATGTAGCCGAAGGCGCCGGCCATGCCGCAGCAGCCGGAGTCGAGGGTGGTGACGGTGAAGCCGGCGGCGGCGAGCGCTCGCGAGGAGGTCTGAGCGCCCCACAGGGCTTTCTGGTGGCAGTGGGCGTGGAGCACGACGGGTTGGCCGGAGGACTTCCACTCAAGGCCTCGATGCCTGGATGCCTCGACGCCATCGGCGATGAACTCCTCGACCAGGCGTGCTTTGGCGGCGAGGCGCTGACGGACGTCCAAGGGAGTGCGGAGGTTCAGTTGGAGCCAGTCGTCCTTGATCGCGCTGAGGCAGGATGGCTCGGCCACGAGGATCGCTTCGACCGCGGGGTCGTCGATGGCGGGGCGGAGCAGGTCGAGCGTGCGGTCGGCGGTTTCGATGGCGTCGTCGAGGAGGCCGGTGGAGATGAGGGCGCGGGCGCAGCAGCCTTGGGCGAAACCGGCTCCCCCCAGGCCGTCGGCGAGGGAACCCTGGGCGGGTCCGAGGTCGACCGAGTATCCGAGGTGCTCGAGGACGCGGCGTGCCGCGAGGCCGATGTGGGGGTCGTTGTAGGCGGTGAAGCAGTCGGCGAAGAGGAGGACGCGTTTGGAGCCCCCCTCGGCGATCGGCGCCGGGGTGCGCTTCCACTGCGCGTAGAGCGACCGGGCGAAGGGGGGCACGGTGCGCCGGCGGCTGACGCCGAGCAGCTTCTCGGCGAGCCACTTGGTGGGCGCGAGCGAGTTCGTGAAGTTGGCGAGTCCGGGGGTCAGGGCGCCGAGGCGGTTGAGGGCGCGGACGTGGCCGAACACTCTGGCGCTCAGCGGAGCGCCGCCGCGAAGGCGGAAACGCTGGGCCGTGTACTCGGCCTTGAGGCGCGAGATGTCGACGTTGCTGGGGCATTCGCTCTTGCACGCCTTGCAGGAGAGGCACAGGTCGAGCGTCGCGATCGTTTCGGGGTCGTCCCAGACGGGGGCGGTCGCGTCACCTTCCCCGCGGATCTGGCCCGTGATGGCGAGTCGCAGGGCGTTGGCACGGCCGCGGGTCGAGTGGCGTTCGTCGAGGGTGGCTCGGAACGACGGGCACATGGTGCCGCCGGTGGTCTTGCGGCAGAGGCCGGAGCCGTTGCATTGCTCGGCGGCGCCGACGAGGCCGTGCTGGTCGTCGAACGAGAAGAAGGTGGGGATGGCTGGGGCGGCACTCGATTTAAGCGTTCGCAGGTTCTCGGTGATCGAGCTTTCGGTGCCGGCGCCGACGATGTTGCCGGGGTTGAGCACGCCGGCGGGGTCGAAGAGGTGCTTGACCTCGCGGAAGGCGTCCATGAGCTCGGGGCCGTAGAAGCGTTCGAGGAGCGGGCCGCGGACGCGGCCGTCGCCGTGCTCGCCGGACATGACGCCGCCGAGTTCGCGGGCGAGGTCGGCGACTTCGACGGCGATGGCGACCATCCTCGCGCGGTCGGATTCGTCGTGCAGGTCGATCATGGGACGGACGTGGAGGACGCCGACGCTGGCGTGGGCCCAGTAGGCGGCCCGTGTGGCGTGGCGGCCGACGATCTGCTTGAAGCGGGCGACGAACTCGCCGAGGCGTTCCACGGGCACGGCGTTGTCTTCGACGAAGGTCACGGGCTTGCGCTTGCCGGGCAGGCCGTGGAGGAGGGGCTCGCCTGCCTTGCGGAGTTTCCAGGCTTTGAGCATGGCGGGGGCGTCGGTGTAGGTGGCGAGTCCCCCCCCACCGGCCTCGCCACGGAGCACACCCGGGGTGGAGCGCATCAGGGATCGCAGGGCGGCGAAGGCGGCCTCGAGCTCGGGGTGCGGATCGGTGAAGGCGCTGAACTCGACGTAGAGGACGGCTTTGGGGTCGCCGCGGGCGGTGTCGGCGCCGGGGAGGAGGTCGACGTAGGCGCGGTACTCGATGTTGCCGCGGGCGGCGTCGAGGACGACGTCGTCGAGGAGTTCGACGGCGGTGAGGCCGAGGGGGGCGCCGGTGTCGAGGATGGGGTTGACGGCGGCGATGGCGTGCTCGAGGGTGGTGAAGCTGATGACGGCGAGGCCGCGGGCGCGGGGGGACGGGTGGAGTTTCAACGTGGCGCCGAGGGTGACGGCGAGGGTGCCCTCGGAGCCGCAGAGGAGGCCGGTGAGGTCGAGGTCGGATGGCGTGACGCCCCCCCCCTCGCGATCGAGCTGGGCGAGGATGAGGTCGAGGCCGTAGCCGGCGTTGCGGCGGATGGTTTTGGGGAAGCGTTCGCGGATGAGGGCGGCGTGGCGGCGGGTGATGTGGGCGACGCCCTCGGCGAGGCGCAGGGCGGTAGCGTCGCGAGCGCCGGCGCCTGGTCCGAGTCGCACGCGCTCGCCGGTGGCGAGGACGACGTCGAGGCTCGCGACGTTTTCGCTGGTGCGGCCGTAGCGGATCGAGCGTGCGCCGGCGGCGTTGTTGCCGACGCAGCCACCGATGGCGGCCTGGGCGGTGGTCGCGGGATCCGGCGCGAAGAACATGCCCGCGCGGCGCGTCACGAGCTCGCGGTTGAGGTCGTCGACCGTGATGCCGGGCTCGACGGTGCACGTGTGGCCCTGGATGTCGACCTCGATGAGGCGGCGCAGGTGCGCGGAGAGGTCGATGACGACGGCCCGGTTGGTGCATTGGCCGGCGAGGCTGGTGCCGCCGCCTCGGGGGAGCAGCGCGATGCCGCGGGCGCCGCACCAGGCGACGACGGTCGCGGCGTCGTCGGCGTCGACGGGGACGACCACGCCGATGGGCTCGACCTGGTAGAGCGATGCGTCGGTGGAATAGAGGCCGCGGTCGTGGGGGCCGAAGCGGACCTCGCCGCGGCTCGCGCGGCGCAGCTCCTGCGCGAGGGCTTCGCGCGCGGGGTCGCCGGCGTTGAGCGAGTCCACGCCCCCTCCAACCCCCACGGGCCCTGGGCCGGGCGGGGTGGTGTTGCGGGACGAGTTGGTCAGCACGGGGAGGCGCACAGCGTGTATTTCGGTCGAGCGCCGGATCGGGCCCGGCGAAAACAACCGGAGAACCCCGATTGTGGAGACAGCGTACCCCGATCGGCCATTGGGGGGGAAACGGGGGGAATTCCCCGCCTCCCACCCACATCGGCTCAACCGGGCCGGCGGATAGACTCGCGCAGGCGATCGTGATGGTGGGGAGTGGCGGTGGGGGCAGGAGTGATTCCGCGATGAAGCTTTCGATGATCGGCGTCCGAACTGTTCTCCTCGCCTGCGCGGCCGGCCTGGCCGTCTCGCTGGTTGATCTCAACCCGGCGAACGCCCAGGGCGCGCAGCCGGCGAGTAAGGCGGCGGCGTCGCCGACCGCCCCCCCCCAAGCCGAGCCGATGCCGATCCGGCGGATCACGCTGTATCGCTCGGGCGTGGGCATGTTCCAGCGCGAAGGGTCGGTCTCCGGTGACGCCGAGATCTCGCTGCGGTTCAACACCGAGCAGATCAACGACATCCTCAAGAGCCTCGTGCTGCTCGACCTCGACGGCGGGCACGTCGAGAGCGTTTCGTATTCCTCCAAGGATCCGATCGAGCGCCGGCTGGCGAGCTTCGGTGTGGACCTCTCCGACGCCCCCAGCGCCGGTGTGCTGCTCTCGCGCCTTCGCGGGTCGCCCGTCAAGCTCACCACGCCGGACGGCCCGGTGAGCGGCACGATCATGAACGTCGAGGAGCGGCCGACCGTCATCGGCGGCGGGCCGAACCAGCCGTCGAGCCTTGTGAAGCTGCCGTGGATCAACCTCGTCACCGAGCAGGGTGTGCGGTCGGTAAATCTCACGAACGTCAGCGGCTTCGAGCTGCTCGACAAGAAGCTGGCCGAGGAGCTCGCCAAGGCCCTGGACGCCCTCGCCGAGTACCGGGCGGACAACGTCAAGAGCGTCGATCTCAAGCTCAGCGGGCCGCAGCAGGCCCGGCGCGTGGTCGCGGCGTATGTCCACGAGACGCCGGTGTGGAAGAACAGCTACCGCCTCGTGCTGGGCGACTCGGGGGGCGACCCGAAGAAGCAAGTGGGGGCCCTGCAGGGCTGGGCCATCGTCGAGAACACCACCGACGCGGACTGGAGCAACGTCAAGCTCGCGCTCGTCGCCGGGCGCCCGGTGAGCTTCCAGATGGACCTGTACGAGCCGCTGTACATGGGGCGGCCGACGATTCCGGTGCCGATGATCGCGGCGGCGATGCCGCGGGCGTATCAGGCGATGGCGAACGTTGCGCTGCAGTCGGAGATGGCGAAGTCGGTGGGGAAGGAAATGCGTCGCGCGGCCAGGGCGCCCGGATCGCCGCCGGCGCCGGCGATGGACGCCTCGGGCGCGCCGTCGGCGCGTGCCGATATGGAGCGGTCCGAGGGGTTCGCGGGCGTTTCCGCGGGCGAGATGATGGACTACGCGGTGGCGTCGGCCGCCCAGGCCGGGCAGGCGGGCGAAACCTTTTTCTATGAAGTCAAGACGCCGATCACGATCGAGCGGCAGCGCTCGGCGATGATCCCGTTCCTCACGCAGAACATTCCCGCGCGGCGGGTGTCGATCTTCAACCTGTCCGACCGCACCGAGCACCCGATGCGGGGCGTTGAGATCACGAACCCGGCCGACGGCAAGGTGCAGCTGCTGCCCGGGCCGATTAGCGTGTTCGAGGGCGACTCCTCGACATCGGCGTACGCGGGCGATGCGCAGATCGGCAACATTCCGGCGGGGGACAAGCGGCTGCTGGCGTACGCGGTCGATCTCGACGTCGCGGTGCTGACCACTCCCGCCGGGAGCACGAACGTCACGAAGCTCAAGATCGTGGACGGGATGATCGAGCAGAGCTTCGTGCGCCGCGACAGCATGACGTACGGGTTCCGCAACAAGGACATGGCGAAGGGGCGCACGCTCATCATCGAGCACCCGCGGCTCACCGACTGGACGCTCGTCGAGCCCAAGGAGGCGAGTGAGAAGACGCAGAGCTTCTACCGCTTCGAGCTCGAACTCAAGCCCGACGAGCCCAAGGCGATCACCGTCACGCAGCAGCGCGTCGAGAGCCAGCGGCTCGAGGTGGCGAACTTTGACCTGCCCACGATCATGGCGTTCCGCAAGGACGGCAAGCTTTCGGACGCGGTGGTCGATGCGTTCAAGACCATCGCGACCAAGCGGGCCGCGATCAGCGAGAGCGAACGGGCGATCGCCCAGATCGACGCGAAGGTGAAGACCATCGCCGACGACCAGACCCGCATCCGCCAGAACATGCAGACGGTCGACCGCACGACCGACCTGTACAAGCGGTACGCGACCAAGCTCAACGAGCAGGAGTCCGAGCTCGAGAAGCTGACGACGGACCGGGCGACGGCCCAGAAGCAGCTCGACGAGCGGCGGGCGGACCTGGATTCGTACGTGCGGGGTTTGAACGTGGAATAAGAGACGCGAGCGCGAGCGAGTGAAGAAGATTCACCGCAGAGGCGCAGAGGGCGCGGAGGAAGGCATTTCACCACGGAGGACACGGAGAGCACGGAGGAAGGCGGGAGAGAGGGATTTGGAACGGCCTGATTGACTCCGACTTCTCCGTGTTTTCCGTGGTGAATTCCTGCTTCGGCCTCTCTCCGCGCCCTCTGCGCCTCTGCGGTGAGCCATTCTTTGCTTCCCGGATAAAACCGCTTTCTCTCGACCTACGATGGGGGGCAATGCCCCTTCCCCGAGTCGCGATCGTCGGCCGCCCCAATGTCGGCAAGTCGTCGATCATGAACATGCTCGCCCGAGACAAGGTCTCCATCGTCGATCCCACCGCCGGGACGACGCGTGACCGCGTGACCACCCTGGTCACCCTCGATCCCCCGCTCAAAACCCGATCGCGGCGCAAGCGCCCCGACGACGACACCCCGGACATGCCCCCGATCCGCATCGAGGTGACCGACACCGGCGGCTACGGCGTGTACGTCTCGGAGGGCGGTCGATTCAACGAAGTCGGGGCCGACCTCGCCAGCCTGACCCACGACATCGAGTTCCAGATCTCGCAGGCCGTGGGGAATGCGGACCTCGTGCTGTTCGTGATCGATGCGCAGGCGGGCGTGACGCCCCAGGACGAGCAGGTCGCCAAGCTGCTGCGCGAGCGTGTGCTCGGCGGCGCCACCAAGGACCGCCCGGCACCGCCGATCCAGGTCGTCGCCAACAAGGTTGACGGCCCGAAGTGGGAGGCCCACGCCGCGGAGGGCGCGAACCTCGGGCTGGGCGACGTGCTGAACGTCGGCGCCTCGAACAACTATCAGCGGCGTGAGTTCGTCGATGCGCTGTACGCGCTGATCGACGAGCTGGGGCTTGTGCATCCGCAGGGGCCGCTGGTGGTCGATCCGGCGATGCGACTGGCGATCGTCGGCAAGCGCAACGCGGGCAAGAGCTCGCTCGTGAACGCCCTTGCGGGCGAGAAGCGGGTGATCGTGAGCGAGATCGCGGGCACGACCCGCGACGCGGTCGACGTGCGGTTCGAGCTCGACGGCAAGGCGTTCATCGCGATTGACACCGCGGGCGTGCGCAAGAAGAAGAGCTTCGCGGACCGCATCGAGTGGTTCGCCTATGACCGGGCCCAGCGGGCGATCGAGCGGGGCGACGTGGGGCTGCTCCTCGTCGACGCCACCGAGCCGATCTCGCAGGTCGACGAGCAGATCGCGATGCTCCTGCAGAAGTCGTACAAGCCGGTCGTGATCGTCGTGAACAAGTGGGACATGGCCGAGGGCCAGCGCGACCCCAACGGCAAGCTCGTCACGCCCGCGACCTACGAGGCGTATCTCCGCAAGGAGCTCAAGGGCCTGTGGTACGCGCCGATCGCGCTGATCTCCGCGTCGGAGGGTCGCAACATCCGCGAGACCATCCAGCTCGCGTTCGACCTCTACGAGCAGGCCCGCGTACGCGTGACCACGGGCAAGCTCAACCGGCTTGTCCGCAAGATTCTCGACGAGCGCGGCCCGCCCTCGAAGCTCGGCACGTTTGCCAAGCTCTATTACGTGGCCCAGGTCGGGATCGACCCGCCGACCATCGGCATGGTGGTCAACAAGCCCGAGCTGTTCAGCTCGGAATACAAGCGGTTCCTGCTCAACCGCCTGCGTGAAGAGTCGCCCTTCAGCGAAGTGCCCATCAAGCTCATCGTCAACGGGCGCAAGCGCGACGGCACCATCGCCGAGTCGGTGGACGAGATGACCGCCCGCGCCGACCGCGAACTGCTCCTGTCGGGGGCCGCCGCCGTCGAGGGCCTCGTGGACGCCACGGCCGACGCGATCGGGGACGAAGAGCCCGACGCCGAGATGTTCGACGCCGCCGACGCGAAGGAAGAGATCCTCGACGCCGAGGCGTACTTCGACGAAGAGAGCTGATCCGCCTTCCCCCCGGCCTCCCCCGCCCCTGATCCCTGGCCCCTGACCCCTCCTATGCCCATCCACGGCATCCATCACGTCACGATCATCGCTTCTGAGCCGCAGAAGAACCTCGACTTCTACGCCGGCGTCCTCGGTCTGCGCTTCGTGAAACGGACCGTCAACTTCGACGATCCCTCCACGTATCACCTGTATTACGGCGACGACCTGGGGCGACCCGGCACCGCGATGACGTTCTTTCCGTGGCCCGGGGCCGCGAAGGGCACGCACGGGAGCGGGCAGACGGCGGCCACCGCCTTCAGCGTTCCGGCGGGCTCGCTCGGGTACTGGCGCGACCGGTTGAAGAAGCTCGGCGTTGCGGCCGAGGAGCCCGTTCAGCGCCTTGGCGAGAACGTGCTGACGTTCGAGGACCACGACACGACGAAGCTCGAGCTTGTTGAAGTCTCGGGCGTTGAGAACTTTCCGTGGTGGAAGAAGGGGGGCGTTCCTGAGAAGCACGCCGTCCGCGGGTTCCGCAGCGTGACGCTCGCGGTCGAGGGGTATGAGTCGACGGCGCGGCTGATTACCGGCACGTTCGGCCTTAGGGCGACGGCGACCAGCGAGGGCAACCGCTTTCGGTACGAGTTCGTGCGTCCGACGGGCGAGGGGATCTTCCTGCCGCAGCATGTTGATGTGCTGTGCACCCCGGATGCTCGGCGTGGGCGGCTCGGCGCGGGGATCGTGCACCACGTCGCGCTGCGTGCCGCCGACGATGCGGACCAGGTCCGTTGGCGGGCCGCACTCGTCGCGGGCGGGCACAACGTCACGCCCGTGGTCGATCGCACGTACTTCCACTCGATCTATTTCCGCGAGCCCGGCGGGGTGCTGCTCGAGATCGCAACCGAGCAGCCGGGGTTCGCCATCGATGAACCGGCCGAGCATCTGGGCGAGCGGCTCACGCTGCCGCCGCAGCATGAGCGCATGCGGCCGGCGATCGAGCGGCATCTCAAGCCGCTGCGGATGCCGCGGGCAGAAGCAGTGGGGGGCGCATGAGCGACCCCCAACCAGCCGCCGCCCCTGTCACCGTCGACACGTACACGCACATCTTCCGGCCGGGCGCCGGCGAGCCGGCTCATGGCGCGCCGCGACGGCGCACGCTCGTCCTGCTCCACGGCACCGGAGGCGACGAGAACGACCTGCTTCCGCTCGGGCCGATGATCGACCCCAGCGCGAACATTCTCAGCCCGCGCGGGCGGGTGCTCGAGAACGGTGCTCCGCGGTTCTTCAAGCGGTTCGCCGAGGGCGTGTTCGATCTCGAGGATGTTCGGCGGCGGGCCGACGAGCTGGTGCAATGGCTCGACGCGGCGGCGGCGCGGTATGACGCGGCCCGCGAGCAGTTCATCGCCGTGGGGTTCTCGAATGGGGCGAATGTTGCGGCGGCGGCGATGATCCAGCGGCCGGGGGCGCTTGCGGGGGCCATCCTGATCCGGGCGATGCACACGATCGATCCGGCCGCGGCGTCGCCGGCGTCGTCGCACTCGGCCCTCATACTCACCGGCGATTCCGACCCGATCGTCTCCGCGGAGAGCGCCAACAAGCTCGCGACCGCCCTCACGACGGCCGGCGTTTCCGTCGACCATCGGCGCGTCCCCAGCGGCCACACGCTCACGCGCTACGACGTGGACGCCGCGCTTTCGTGGCTCGGAACTCTGAGCGGCCAACGGCGCCGCGCCGCGACCTGAATCGCCCTCCCGCCCCTCACGTCCACCCCATGCCCCGCTCGCCGCGCGACATTCCAACACCGAAGCTCGACGCTGACCTCCCGGTGCTCGCCCGCAAGGACGAGATCGGCGCGGCGATCCGTTCGCACCGGGCCGTCGTCATCTGCGGGGCCACGGGATCGGGCAAGACGACGCAGTTGCCGCAGATTGCGCTCGCCGTCGGAAGAGGGCGTGAGGGGATGATCGCTCATACGCAGCCGCGCCGGATCGCGGCGCGGGCGGTGGCGGCCCGGATCGCTGAGGAGTTGAATGTGCCGTTGGGGGGGGCCGTGGGGGTGAAGGTGCGGTTCAATGACCGCACGAGCGACCGGACGGTGTTGAAGCTCCTGACCGACGGCATGCTGCTGGCGGAGACTCAGGCGGATCCCAAGCTGTTCGCGTACGACACGGTGATCATCGACGAGGCTCACGAGCGGTCGCTCAACATCGACTTTCTGCTCGGGTACCTGCGCCGACTGCTCGAGGTGCGCGACGATCTCAAGGTGATCGTCACCAGCGCGACGATCGATCCCAAGCGGTTCAGCGACCACTTTGGCGGGATTGCGAAGTGCCCGATCATCGAGGTGTCGGGGCGGACGTACCCGATCGATGTGCGGTATCACCCGTCGCGCGATGACCCCCACAACGAACCGGAGGTTGATCCGCGGGCGATCGCGGACGCCGTGCGCGAGCTGGGGAGCTCGCGGATCGAACGCGGCGACGTGCTCGTTTTCCTTCCCGGCGAGCGCGAGATCCGGCTTGCGACCGATGCGCTGCGACGCGAAGGGTCCGACACGGAGATCCTTCCGCTGTTCGCACGGCTCAGCACGGGCGAGCAGGACCGCATCTTCCATCCGACCAAGGACGGACGCCGGCGCGTGATCCTCGCGACCAATGTCGCCGAGACCTCGCTCACGGTTCCGGGCATCCGTCACGTCGTCGACACGGGCCTGGCTCGCATCAGCCGCTACGACCCCGCGACGAAGGTTCAACGGCTGCCGGTCGAGCCGATCAGCCGTGCGAGCGCGGACCAGCGGGCCGGGCGTTGCGGGCGTCTGGGGCCGGGTGTGTGCATTCGGCTTTACGACGAGGCGTCTTTCAAAGCACGGCCGGTGTTCACGGACCCGGAGATCCGGCGGACGAATCTGGCGGCGGTGCTGCTGCGGCTGCTGTCGCTGAACCTCGGCTCGATCGACGACTTCCCATTCCTGGATCCGCCGGACGATCACGCGGTGCGGGATGCTCGGGAGACGCTGTTTGAGCTTGGGGCGGTGACCTCTCGGGAGCCCGACGCGACGCTCACGCCCGTTGGCGAGCGGCTGGCGCGGATCCCGGTCGATCCGCGTGTTGCCCGCATGATCCTGGCGGCGGCGGACGAGGGGTCGCTTCGAGAGGTTCTGGTACTGGCCGCGGCCTTGTCCATCCAGGATCCGCGCGAACGGCCTGCGGGCAGGCAGGACGAAGCCGACAGGGCGCACAGCGTGTTCCGCGACGACACGAGCGACTTTCTCACGCTGCTGCACATCTGGTCGGGGTTCCTGCACGTGCTCGACACCGGGGGATCGAGCGCGAGCCGCGACTGGTGCCGCCAGAGCTTCCTGTCGCATGTGCGCATGCGCGAGTGGCTCGACACGCACGAGCAGCTCGCGGACATCGCCGACGAGCTCGATCTTGTTCCGAACACGACGCCGGCGTCCGCCGACCACATCCACCGCGCCCTGCTGACCGGCCTCATCACCAACGTTGCCTGCCGCGTCGATGCCCAGTCGTTCGACTACCGGGGCGTCCGGGGCAACGCGCCGGTGATCTTCCCGGGCTCGGCGCTGTTCAAGAAGGCGCCGCGCTGGATCATGGCCGGTGAGATCGTGCACACGACGCGCCTCTATGCCCGCACCGTGGCGAAGATCGAGCCCGAGTGGGTTGAAGAGCTGGCCGGCCACATGTTCGGGCGCCAGCTTTCGGACAAGCACTTCGACGCCGAGAGCGGCGAGCCCAGCGCGTGGGAACGCGTCAGCATGTCGGGGGTCGTTGTTGTGCCCCGCCGGCGCGTGGCGCTCGCGCCGCACGATCCGGCGGGCGCCCGCAAGCTGTTCATCACAGACGGCCTCGCCCGCGGACTCTTCAGGCCCGATTCGCCGCTCACCCGCCACAACAGTGGAGTTCTTGCCGCCGCGAAACAGGCCGAGGCGAAGCTCCGGCGCCGCGGCGTAATCGTCGACGACAAGACGCTTGTCACGTGGTTCGAGTCCCGTGTTCCGGCGAACGTCAATGACCCGGTGAGCTTCGAGGCCTGGTACGCGAGCGCATCTGCACGCGATACCGGCGTGCTGCGGCTCAAGCTCGCCGATGTGCTTACTCCGGACGGGGCGGCGGCCGCGGACGAGTCGGCGTTTCCGGCCTCCCTCTCCCTCGCGGCTTTGGGCGAGGGAGAGGGCAGGAGTGAGGGCTTCCAATCTCCGGGCTTCTCTACCTCTTCTACTTCCGCGCCATCTTCTTCCTCGCCTTCCGCCTCCCTCTCCTACGCCCTCTCCCCCGGCAAAGACGACGACGGCCTCACCGCCACGCTCTCGCTCCTCGACTTCCCCCTCTTCACCGCGTCCCGCGCCGAGTGGCTCGTCCCCGGCATGCTCCCCGACAAGCTGCTCACGCTCCTCAAGCAGCTTCCCAAGGACAAGCGTGCACGGCTTGAGGGCCACACGCCGCTTCAGAAGCTCGCCGAGCAGAGCGCGGAGCTGATGACCTTCGGCGAAGGCGACCTCGGCGGTGCGTTGTCCGAGGCGATCGCGGCCCTCACAAACATCGCTATCGACCCCGCCGACTGGCCCTTCAAGGCCCTCCCCGCGTACCAGCGTCTGCGTGTTCGCGTTCTCGACGATTCGGGCCAGGAGCTCGGCGTCGATCGTGACTTTGCGAAGCTGGCCGAGCGGCTTGCGCCCAAGCTCGCGAAGGCTCAGGCCGCGGCTGCCCGCACGTCGTTCGAGCGGACCGGTATCACGGCCTGGGACTTTGGTCC
Organism: uncultured Phycisphaeraceae bacterium; assembly: GCA_964564695.1. Taxonomy (GTDB): domain Bacteria; phylum Planctomycetota; class Phycisphaerae; order Phycisphaerales; family UBA1924; genus CAZMCC01. The sequence goes on from CAZMCC010000017.1 coordinate 24,156, forward strand.
GCTTCCCGAGCGAATTGACAACCCCGACTCACCCGACGCACCGGCGTTCCCGGCGCTCGTCGACGAGTCTGACGCCGTCCGCCTCACCCTCGCTCCCGACGCCGACTCGGCGGCCGCCGCCACCAACCACGGCGTTCGTCGCCTCTTCGCCCTCGCCTGCCAGGATGAGGTCCACGCCCGCCTCGAAGCGCTCCCCTCGCTCGACGACATGACCCGCTGGTACAAGGCCCTGGGCGAGCGGGCCGAGCTGATCGACCACCTCACGCTGCTCGTCGCCGAGAAGACGTTCATCGTCGCGCAGGCCCCTGTACGCGACGCCGCGGCGTTCGATGACCGGCTCTCCACCGCCTGGGGGCGTCTCGCGCAGGCGACATTCGAAGTTGCCGACGCGGTGGCGCGGGCGCTTGAGCCGCGGGCGAAGGTGGCGCACCGGTTGGGCGGCGGCACGCCCCGTATCTGGGCGTTGAGCGTCGCCGACATCCGTGAGCACGCGGCGTATCTGTTCCCCTCGGGCTTCCTCGCCCTCGCGGGCTGGGAGCGCATCCGCGACTACCCGCGCTATGCCGACGCGATGCGGGGGCGGCTCTTGAAACTCCGCGAAGACGGCAAGAGTTCCGAGACCGACGCCCTCGCCGCGTTCGCCCCGCACTGGAAGCGGTTCACCGGCGGGGTTGCGCAGCGCATGGCCGCCCAGCGTGCCGAACTGGCGGCGGCCGAGTCCTCGCCATCCACCGCCGCACGCACGACGAAGGCTCCGCTGCCGCGGGCCCGGCGGGCGGCGCCGACCGTCAACCTGGACGCGGGCGACTGGGCGATGCAGCCCGGTCACCTCTCCAAGGCCGTCGCCGCATACCGCTGGGCTCTTGAAGACCAGCGGGTGGCTCTGTTTGCCCCCGAGTTGGCGCCGGGGGTCACCTTTTCCGCCAAACGTCTCGACGAACTTTGGGCGCGCACGGCATCCGCGTCGTCGTAATTTCACCTCATCTCTGTCCCCTGGCCCCCAATCACCGACCCCTGATCCCTACCCTCCCCCACATGCCTCTCCGATACAAATCCCGCCTTCTCGCCCATCTGGCCCACGAGACCTACACCCCCGCCGACCGCGACCAGCTCGCACGCGACCTCGCCGTCCCCGCCGACGAGCTTGACGACTTCCGCTCGGCGGTCGACCAGCTCGTTGGGAACAAGACGCTCATGGTCGACCACCGCGAGCGCATCCTGCTCCCGACGGCCGTCGGCGCCGGCGAGATCACCGGCACCTTCAAGAAGAACCAGCGCGGCTTCGGCTTCGTCATCCCCGACGTCAAGCTCCGCGAGGGCGACATCTTCATCCCCCGCGAAGAGACCGGTGACGCTCTCACCGGCGATCACGTCCGCGTCCGGGTCGAAACCCGCATGCGCCGCGGCGAAGAAGACACCGTCGGCACGATCGTCGAAGTCCTCCGCCGCAAGCGCAAGAGCTTCACCGGCGAGCTCGCCCGCCAGGGCCAGCTCTGGGTCGTCTACCCCGACGGGCGCGAGATGACGACGCCGATCGTGGTCGCGGACGCGACGAGCAAGAACGCCAACCCCGGCGACAAGGTCGTCGTCGAGATCACCGTCTACGCCGAGGGGGCCGACCTTCCCGAGGGCGTCATCACGCGCGTGCTCGGCGAGGCGGGGCTGCCGGACGTGGAGACGCAGGCGGTCATCGCCGCGTACAACCTGCCGGGCGAGTTCCCCGAGGAGTGCGTCAACCAGGCCCGCGGCGCCACGGCCCTCTACGACGCCGAGGTGTCACGAGCCGGACGCGACGGCCAATGGCCGGGACGCCTCGACCTCACCGGCGAGTTCATCCTCACGATCGATCCGCCCGACGCGAAGGACTACGACGACGCGATCAGCCTCAAGCGCACCCAGATCGACGGGCCCAACGGCAAAGAACTCGCCTGGGAACTCGGCGTCCACATCGCCGATGTCGCCCACTTCATCGAGCCCGCGTCGCCGCTCGACAAGGAAGCCCGCGAACGCGGCAACTCCGTGTATCTGCCGCGCCTCGTGATCCCGATGCTCCCGGAGGTCCTCTCCAACGGCATCTGCTCGCTGCAGGAAGGCGTCATCCGCTTCTGCAAGTCGTCGTTCATGGTCTATGACCAGAGCGGCAAGATCCGCAAGGAATGGGTCGGGGCCACCGTCATCAAGTCCGCGAAGCGGACGACGTATCTGGAGGCTCAGGCCCTCATCGACGGCGACCTCAAGGAGGCCGTCAAGCACGCCAAGACCGACCCGAAGTACACCGACCAGCTCATCTCGACGCTCCGCGACATGGACACGCTGAGCCGTGCCATTCGGGATCGGCGCCGCAAGGCCGGCATGATCCATCTTGATCTGCCGCAGGTGAACCTTGTGTTCGACGAGATGGGCCACGTCATCGACGCCGAGCCCGAGGACCAGGCCTACACGCACACGCTGATCGAAATGTTCATGGTCGAGGCGAACGAGGTGCTCGCCCGGCTCTTCGAGGATCTGAAAGTCCCGCTGCTGCGGCGCGTCCACCCGGACCCTGTTCCCGGCGACGTCGGCGAGCTGCAGACCGCGGCCCGCGTGGCGGGGTACAAGATCCCCAAGGCCCCGACGCGCGAGGAGCTGCAGTCGCTGCTCGATGCCACCCGAGGCACGGGCGCGGCACGGGCCGTGCACATGGCCGTGCTGCGGACGCTCTCGAAGGCGGAGTATTCCCCCGCCCTCATCGGCCACTTCGCGCTCGCGTCGGGCGCGTATGCCCACTTCACGAGCCCGATCCGGCGGTACGCGGATCTGCTCGTGCACCGGGCCCTCGCTGAATACCTCCGCCACACCGACAACGGCACGCGCCGCCCGAAGGACAAGAGCGAGAAGAACGCCCTCGGCGAGCTCCTGCGGCGCAGCCCGATGTGCCCCGACGAGGAGACGCTCGTCCAGATCGGGCGCCACATCTCGACCACCGAGATCAACGCCGAGGCCGCCGAGCGCAGCCTCCGCGAGTTCCTGGTGCTCCAGCTCCTGCACGAGCACATCGGCGAGAGCTTCGACGGCATCGTCACCGGCGTCAGCCCCGGCGGCGTGTTCATCCAGCTCGAGAAGTACCTCGCCGACGGGATGATCAAGGCCGCGGATCTGCCGTCAGGCAAGCCCGGAGGTGGCGGAGGCGGAGGCGGAGGAGGCAGCTACGGCGGCGGATGGCGCATCGACTCGCGCACCGGCGCGCTGGTGCACCAATCCGGGCGGAGCTTCAACATCGGCGACCGCATTGCTGTGACGATCGCGCAGATCGACCTCGCCCTGCGCAAGATGGACCTCGTCGTGACGGACGCCAACGCGCGGGCCGCCGGCAAGAACAAGAAGGCCCCGCCCACCAAGAAAGAAGCCCTCCTCGGCGGCGGCGGCCTGGCCCTCGACTGGGACACCCTCAAGCATGGCAAGACCGGCGCCGACAACCGCGCCCAGCGTTCCAAGAGCCGTGAGAAGGGCAAGACCGACTTCCGTCAGGACCGCAAGGACAAGGGAAAGCGGTAAACGCTTCGGGCGTTCCCCGTGATTCCGCGTTGACGCCCCCCAGGGTCCTGGTATCTTCGCTCCGCCCCCCTCGCCTACGACGGGAGCGTGCTCTACGGCTGGAACACCGGCGTCGGCCCGGTGAACATCAACATCGGCACGGGCGTCGCCACCGACGCATAGCCGGAATCGGACGCAGCAAATCGGAAAACAGCAAAGCAGCAAATCAGAGCAGGCAGAACTCCCGCGAGTGAATTTCCCGTTCTTCTTTGCTGCTTTGCTGCGTTATCGCTTTGCTGCGTTCCGTTCTTACTGCGACAGCCGCGGCCCGCCGCCCTGACCCTGGGCCTGGCCGGGGTTGATCTGGATCTCGCCGTTGCGCTCCTCGAACTGGCGGATGAGCTGGCCGAGGCTGATGGCGAGGCGCTTGGCGCCGCGCCAGTTCATCACCACGCGCGACCCGACGCTGAACATGAGGACGGGCTGGCTCTCGGGGCCGGCGGGCATCGGCAGGTTGATGCCGAAGTCGAGGATCACCTCGTCACCGGTCGACGACGTGCGAATCGTGTTCGCGTACGTCGTCTCCATCTTCGACTCGTCGATGCGGAGCTGGACCTGCTGCTGCTGCGGCTGATTCTCGGCCATGATTCAGAGTTCCTCTCGATTCACCAGTGTCGGTGTACGGTCGGCGTCCGGTAGCCCCGAACTGCCGTTGTGCTTCATCCCGAAGGGGGCGAAGGCTAGCCGCCGGACCCGGTCTCGACCAACCCCCCGAACACCCACTGGACTCCCGCCGGCGGCAGGAATCCCATACGCGGCGGAATCGTTTGTGTTGCCGCCTGGCGTGTCGCGCGCGGACGGAGCAAGGCGGCGGATTTCACCACGGAGAACACGGAGGGCACGGAGAAATGCCCTGGACTCAGGGCTGCTCTTGCGTGAACTCCGTGTTCTCTGTGGTGAATCTTCTGCTGCTGGCTCTCTCAGCGCCCTCTGCGCCTCTGCGGTGAGTCTGGCCTTACGCCGCCGCCCGGTGCTCCGCCGCCCCCACGATGAAGTCGCCCGCGGCGTCGGCCTCCATCGGCTTGCCGAAGAAGTACCCCTGGGCCCAGTCGCACTCCATCGCCTGGAGGAGGGCCAGCTGGGCGGCGGTCTCGACGCCCTCGGCGACGACCGTGATCTTGAGGTTCTGCGCCAGAGCCACGATCGCGTGCACCACAGCGCTGTAGTCGCGGCGCTCGCTCACGGTCTTCATGAAGCCGCGGTCCATCTTGAGGCACGTCAGCGGCAGCCGGTGCAGGTGGCTGATCGACGTGTACCCGGTCCCGAAGTCGTCCATCGAGACGCCGACGCCGAGCTTGCGGATCTCGGTGAGGATCTCGGCCGCGGCCTCGGGGTCCTTGATGATGGCGCTCTCGGTGATCTCGATCGCGAGCTGGCGCGGGTCGATCCCGTGATCGCTGATGGCCTTCTCGACGCGCCCGATGATCGACGGCGACGCGAGCTGGCGCGCCGACACGTTGACGCTCATCACCAGGTCGCGGCGATGGGGGAACCGCTGGTTCCACTGCGCGAGCTGGCGGCACGCGCTGTCGAGCACCCAGTTGCCGATGGAGACGATCGCGCCCGTCTCCTCCGCGACCTGGATGAATTTCGCGGGCGAGATCATGCCGCGGATCGGGTGATTCCAGCGGACCAGGGCCTCGAAGCCCCGCAGCTCGCCCGACGCGATGCACACGATGGGCTGGTAGTGCAGGACGAGGTGGCTCCGCTCGACCACGCCGGCGAGCTCGGTCTCGAACTCGAGCCGCTCCTTCATCTCGGCGTGCATGCGCTGGTCGAAGATCACGTACCGGGCCTTGCCCGACGCCTTCGCGTGGTACATGGCGATGTCGGCGTCGCGGATGACCTCGTCGGGGGTCGTGTACCCCAGCTCGTTGGTGGTGATGCCGATGCTGGCCGACGAGGTGAGGCTGTAGCCCTTGATCTTGTAGGGCTCGCCGAGCCACTTGAGCAGGGAATTGCCCATGCGAACCGCGATCGACTCGCTCTTGGGGCTGCTGGCGAGCACGACGAATTCGTCGCCGCCGAGGCGTGCCGCGAGCAGGTCGTCGCACCCGGCGTGCTCCTTCGACGCCAGGCAGGAGTTCAGGCGCTGGGCGATCTCGGTCAGGAGCTGGTCGCCCGCGTCGTGGCCGAGGCTGTCGTTGACGATCTTGAACCGGTCGAAGTCGAGGAAGCACAGCGCGTAGGCGCCGCCGTTCTTCTCGGTGCGTTCGATCGTCTTGGCCAGGCGTTCCTTGAGCATCGCGCGGTTGGCGAGGCCCGTGAGCTTGTCGTGCAGCGCCATGTGCGAGAGCGCCCGCGTCCGCTGTTCGACGAGCTTCTCGAGCTCCTCAAACTTCAGCGTCGCCTGCTTGCTCAGCCGCCACTTCTCACCGAGCGCCACCGCGAGCTGCGACACCTCCACGGGGTCGAACGGCTTCTTCAGGATCAGCAGCCGGTCGGTCAGCCCCAGCGTCCGGGAGATGTCCTCCCACGAGTGGTCCGAGTACGCGCTGCAGATGACCACCTGCAGCGACGGGTCGGCCCGCCACAGGTGCTCGATCGTCTCGAGCCCGTCCCAGCCGGGCGGCATCCGCATGTCGACGAACGCCACCGAGAACGGGTTCTGCGCCTTCAGCGCCTCCTCGACCATCGCGAGCCCGGCCTGGCCCTGCAGGGCCGACGACACGTCGAAGCTCACCCGCCTTTCAGCGTCCGCCCCGCCCGCTCCCGCGTCCTTGGCGTCCCCGGCGCCCCCCCGACTCGCCGCCGAACCGAAGAGTGCCGCCTTCGCGCCGGCCAGCGTCTTCGACGGAGCGTCGTCGGTGGCGAGGATCTTGCGGAAGTCGGCGTGGATCGCCTCGTTGTCATCGATGATCAGCACACGGGTCATGGGGGCTCCTCGATTCGCGTATTTAGCGTGCGATCGCGGTGGGGCGCGACGCCTTGGTAGACAGCGGGAGGGTCAGGACAAACGTCGAGCCCTTGCCCGGGCCGTCGCTGGCGGCGTTCAGCGAGCCGCCCATCTGTGTGGCCGCGTTCGCGGCGCTGTGCAGGCCGAAGCCGTGCCCGTCCTCTTTGGTGGTGAACCCCTGCGCGAAGATGCGCCGCAGGTTCTCGGCGGGAATGCCGATGCCGTTGTCGGTCACCTCGAGCAGGAGCCGGCGATCGTCCCCGTCGCCTTCTGTCCTGGTGACCACCGTGAGCCGCCGGCGCCCGGGCTCGAGGTCCTGCATGGCGTGACGGGCGTTGGCGATGAGGTTGATCAGGATCTGCAGCACGAGGTGCTTGTCGATGAGCGCCGGGGCGATCGTCCCGAAGCGCCGGTCGACCGTCACGCCGTGGCGGTTCAGCGAGTCGAGCTGCAGCTGGATCGCGGTCTCCATGACGTCCGCGGGCTTGACGGGCTCCACGACCGACGCCCGCTTGGCGTGCTGCTGCTGCAGGCTCACGACGTGCTTGACGTGCTCGATGCCCTTGGTGACGGCCTCGAGCTCCCCGAGCATCGACCGCTGCTCGGCCCCGAGCGTCCGGGCGACCTCGATGAGGAACTCGGGCAGGTGCCGGCCGCGCTCGTCGCTCTGCAGGTACTGGGGCAGGTCGGCGCGGTGCTCCTCGATCATGCCGCCGGCCCGCTCGAGGTTGGGGATTTCCGAGTGCTTGAGCTTCGACGCGACGACGCACGCCGCGACGTTCACGCTGTTGAGCACGTTGCCGACGTTGTGAAGGACTCCGGTAGCAACCTCGGCCATGCCCGCCTGGCGCGTCGCGTCGAGCAGCTTGCGGTCGGTCTCCAGCTTTTCCGTCAGGTCGCTGAACGCGAGCACGCAACCCCCACCCGAGCCCCCCGGCAGCACCGTGCACAGCACGCGCCCCTGGAAAGTGGTCCCGTTCCCGCGCCGCATCGTCGTCTGCTCCGCCCGCCATGCCTGGTCCAGCGGCGCCAGCACGCCGTCGCCGAAGAGCTCCGCGACCTGGCGCCCCGCGAGCGAACCCTCGGCGGCAGCGAGCGCCGCGTAGGCCGCGGGGTTGGCGAATTCGATCCGCCCGGATCGGTCCGCGCTCACGATGCTCTCGCCGACATTCTCGAGGATCAGGGCCGTGCGCACCCGCTCGGCCGAGAGGGCCGACTGGGCCCGCACCTGCTTGGTCCTCGCGGCCAGATAGAGGAACCACACGCCCGCCGCGAGCAGCGAGCCCATCAGGGCGCCGGCCGCGAGGCGCCGGGTCCGCAGGCGTTCGCCCTCGACCCAGTCTTCCGAGGCCCGCAGCAGCACGTTGATCCCGCCGCCGTCGACCGCCGAGGTCGCGGTGACGCGCCGTCCCATGAGGACCATGCCGTCGCGACGGACGACAATGTCTCCGGCGCTTCCCGAGGTGTCGCTCCGCAGCGTCGCGCCGACCTGGTCGGTGCTGAGCGGCGCCGGCGTGCGCCCGGAGTTGATGTCTTCGTCGAAGAACCCGCCGGAATCGGTCACCATGTAGACCGAGTTCCCGGCCCGCACGAACGCGTTCTCGCGCATGAGTTCGGTCATGCGCTTGAAGTTCAGCCGGGTGCTCACGACCCCCGCACGCGACCCCACGGCCTTGTCCGCCACCGGGGCCGAGAACGCGACCGACAGGCCGCTGCTCCCGAAGAACGCCGGCGTGAAGTCGCACTTGGTCTGGAATTCGATCCGCGACGCGTCGCTCGTCTCCCGCAGGCACCCCTGCACCACGCCGCGCTGCGAGAAGTCGGCCCCGTAGATGTCGTTCAGCCCCGAGGCGGGCACGGGCTTGCCCTCGTGGTCGAGCGTGTTGACCGCCAGCAGCAGGCCCTGGGCGTCGAAGATCGCCACGATGTCGAGCTCGAGGCTTCCGCGCAGGAGTTCGTTGGCGAACGCCTCCGCGCCCTTGCGGTCTCCCGCCGCGATCACCCCCGCCAGCCGCGGGTCCTGCGCCAGCGCCTGCGTCTTCGCGAGTCCCCGCGACGCCATCGACTCGATGTTCGAGCTGAGCTCGCCGGCCACGTCGTGCATGTGCCCAACAGGGCCGCCGCGCTGCTCGTCGCCCTGCCTCCACAGCAGCGACCCGGCCGCCAGCACCAGCGCAAGGAAGAGCACCGGCGGCGCGATCATCAGCGCCGAGGGGCGCGAGCGTGGCCGCGCGGTGCTACCGGTCGTCGTCGTGGACGGCTCTCGATCGTGGTCCATAGCGACCCATCGGCACACCGATGTGGGGGCTGGATCGCAAAAACTTTCGGGTGGCTGAATTGGATGACCGGCCGCCGCGCGAGCCGCACGGTCGATGTCTCGTGCGCCGTCTCCCCCAAAACAAGGGGGTATTGGGGGGTCGGTCTACCTCAATGCCGGAAACAGGAATCGAACCTGCACGGGGGTATAAGCCCCAACGGATTTTGAGTCCGTCGCGTCTGCCAGTTCCGCCATTCCGGCGTGACCGGATCCTAGCCGGAGACTGTCTCGTCGAGGCCGCCCGGCGCTTCCCCTTCGCTGTCGCGCGACCGCCGCATCCCCAGCGGCGACCGCTTGGGCTCGCCGTCCTTGCGGGGGTACAGCCGCGGCGTGCGGGTCGTCTTTTCGAGCACGACGATCCGCCCCGTCGCGGTCTGGATCGTGTGCACGTGGCGCAGGCCGATCATGCCGAACGCCTTGTGCGCTTCTTCAATCTCCTGCTCGGCCTTCGCGCCCTTGACCGCCAGCACCACGCCGCCGGGCTTCACGAGCGGACCCGTGAGTTCCGCCACCACCGCCAGATGGCCCAGCGCCCGCGCGGTCGCGGCGTCGTACTTCTCGCGGTGGATCTTGTGCTCCTGCCCCACCTTCTCCGAGCGGTCGTTGATCACCCGCACGTTGCGCAGGTCAAGAGCCCGCTTCACCTGCGACAGGAATTCGGCCTTCTTGCCCGTGGCTTCGAGGAGCGAGAAGCGGACGTCGGGCATCACGATCGCGAGCGGGATCGCCGGCACGCCGCCGCCCGAGCCCACGTCGATGATCGAGAGGGGGTCCTTCATCACGTCCGACCGCGTAGTGCCGGCGGCCCTGGACTGGTGGGGATGGTGATGCAGCGGGTCAACCGCTTCCGGCTCTTCCGGCTCGGCTTCAACCTCCGCGTCGGCCGGCGGATCGCTCAGCGTCGCGATAGGCCCGATGAGCGTGAGCGCATCGAGAATGTGCTTCGACCACGCCTCGGTCGGGTCGGTGATGGCCGTGAGGTTGTGCGTCTTGTTCGCTTCGAGCAGCATCGCGAGAAACAGCCCGAGCCGCTCCACGTCGCCGGGCTCGAACTCGATGCCCATCTCCCGTGCCCGCTCGACGAAGTCCGCCGGAGCCGGGAGGGCCGGCGGTGGCGGGGGGGTCGAACTCCAAAATGGGACCGGGTTGTTCGGGGTCGGCATGCGGCGGTGTCCGTGCCAGCTTAGCCTTGGGTATGCGAGCTATCACGACCATCGTCGCCGCGAGCCTCCTCAGCGTCACGTCCACGGCCTTCGCCCGGGGCACAACGCCCGCGAAGCCCGCCCCGGCGCCCGCGGCGGCGCAGCCCGGCACAGCGCCGGCCGCCAAGACAACCTGGGAGTGGAAGGAACTCGCCCTGCGCGACCGGCGCTCGCTGAGCTACGCGCTCGTCCTGCCCCCCGGGTATAAGGACGGCGACCCCTACCCGGTGCTCCTGGTGATGCCCCCGGGCAGCCAGAGCCGCGAGAGCGTCGAGCAGGCGATGACCAAGTATTTTGGGGCCGGCGGTGAGCGCGGCTGGATCGTCATCAGTCCCGCGTCGCCCGACGCCCGTCCGCTGCACGCCGGCAACGCCGCGGCCGTGGACGAGCTCATCGACTTTGCCCTCCGTCAGTACAAGCCGGCGGGCGGCAAGCTCCACCTCGCCGGCGTGAGCAACGGCGGGCGCACGGCGTGGGGCGCGATCCTCGAGCACCCCGAGAAGTTCGCCTCACTCACGGTGCTCCCCGGTCTGCCGCCGGAGTCGATGCCCCCGAAGAAGGTCGCGGCCCTCAAGGGCACGCCGATCAGCATGTTCGTCGGCGAGAAGGACGCGGGCGTGGTCCGCGACTCGCAGCGCGTTGTTGACCGGCTCAAGCGTGAGGGCGTCGACGCCGTGCTCACGGTGGAGTCGGGGCAGGGGCACATCATCGACTCGCTTACGCCGATCCGCCTGTACGACATCCTCGACCGCTATCGCGGCGGGAGCGGCCCGGCGAGCGGCTCGACTCCCGACGCGGGGCTCACCGTGAACGTCGCCGCCGGCGCCGTCCTGCGTGCGCTCGACGACTTCCACGACGCGGCCGCCAACGCCGACGAGAAGCGGTACTTCGACCACTTCGCCCCCGAGGGCGTGTTCATCGGGACCGACGCGCGGGAGCGCTGGAACCTCGAAGAGTTCCGCGCGTTCGCCAAGCCGTACTTCTCGCGCGGCAAGGCGTGGACGTACACGCCGATCGCCGGCAGGCGAAGCGTCGTCTTCTCACCCGACGGGGCCGCGGCGTTCTTCGATGAGCTGCTCAACCACGAGAAGTTCGGGACCTGCCGCGGCAGCGGGGCCCTGCGGAAAGTGGGCGCGGAGTGGAAGATCGCCCAGTACAACCTGAGCCTGCCGATTCCCAATGAGAAGATGGACGACGTGGTGAAGCTGATCAAGCCGTGAGTTTCCCGGTGCAACCGCGCCGCCCATCCCCCACCCCCCGCGCGTGATTCATCTTTTTTCAAAGCGACGCCGGCGTGAGCGGATCAAGCGCCGCCCGTTCCCGAAGGAGTGGTGCGCCGTGCTCTGCCGGCGCGTGCCGTACTACTCGCGCCTGAGCGACGCCGACCAGCGCGAACTGCAGGGGCACATCCAGGTGTTCCTCGCTGAGAAGCGGTTCGAGGGGTGCCCGCCGGGACCCGAGCAGCTCACGATCACCGACGAGATCCGGGTGACGATCGCGGCCCAGGCGTGCGTGCTGCTGCTGCACCGCGACAGCGATTACTACCCGGGCCTGCGCACGATCCTCGTGTACCCCTCGAAGTTCGTCTCGAGAGTCAAGAGCGTCGGCCCGGCGGGCGTCGTCACCGAGGGGCAGGGCGTTCGCCTGGGCGAGTCGTGGCAGCTCGGGCGCAGCGGCGGGCCGGTGGTGCTCAGCTGGGACGACGCGCAGAACGGCGCCGCCGACGTCTCCGACGGGCACAACGTCGTCTTCCACGAGTTCGCCCACCAGCTCGACGCCGAGTCCGGAGCCGTCGACGGCGCGCCCGCCCTCGAGCACGCATCGCAGTTCGTGGCCTGGGCCCGCGTCCTGGGCTCCGAGTACTCGCGCCTCATCGAGGACATCGCGTACCGGCGCCCGCACCTGCTCGACAATTACGCAGCCACGAACCCCCCGGAGTTCTTCGCGGTCGCGACCGAGTTCTTCTTCGAGCGCCCGCGTGAGATGCGGGCCCGCCACCCCGAGCTGTACGAGCAGTTCACGGGGTTCTTCCGCCAGGACCCGGCCGCGACGCTGCTGAGCCGACCGGCGCCCGAAGCGGCGTGCAATGCCGACGACCCCCTTGCCCCCGGGGCTGCTTCAGGTAGATTGTGAGAAGAGGTCGCCTCGTCAATGTCAATCTGGGGGATTGCGGCGCGGCGACGAGGAGGTCGGTATGGACGCATCAGCGCTGCGCTCGTTATCGGCGATGTTCGTTGCGGCGCTCGCGGGAGCGCCGTCGGCATTCGCCCAGCCGTGGGTGACGTACGACGCCTCGCTGGGCACGCTTCCGCCGGGGCAGTGTTATGTCGAGCACCTCGACGTCGATCCCGCGCCGCCGCCGGCGTTCACGCTGGAAGTGGTCGGGAACGACCTTCACGTCTCCACCCTCAACTGGCAGGCGGACGGCACGCACGGCGGCGGTCTCTGGTGGGACCGAACTGACGTTCCCATCCACTTCGCTTCCGGCGCGGCCCTCGAGTGCCGCCTGCGGATCGTCACCGCGCCCGATCGGCGCGTGAACACGGCGGGGAACCCGCGTCCGGGCTTTGCGCTGGATCTCCAAGAGCAGGCCGGGCGGACCTACTGGGTCGGATTCGGAAGCGGACGCCTGTTCCTCTCGAACACGTTCTTCGGGCAGTACGACACCGCGAACACCCTTGACATGGCCTTTGACACCACCGCCGCCCACCATGTCTACCGCATCGAGGCCACGGGCGCGGGGGCGGTGCTGCTCATCGACGGCGTGCAGCGTCTCGGCCCGATCGGACCCGGACCGGCCTCGTTCCCAACGCCCAACGGGATCGCGTACTTCGGGGACCCCACCTACTGGACCAACAGCGAGGTGTACGTCTCGTGGTTCCGCGTATCGGGAACCCCCACCGGCTCGTTTGGCGGGCTCACTCCGCCGCAGACCGTGCGCGTGTGCCCGGTCGATGACACGGCCCACTTCGAGGTCGAGGCCAGCGGCATCGGGCCCTTCGAGTACCAGTGGCAGGCCGAGGCGCCGCCGGGCTCGGGTGTGTGGGAGGACCTCGTCGACGGGCCGTCGAAGGTGTACGGCACGATCGCCGGCGCGACGACCGAGGCGCTCGACCTGTCAGGCTTCAGCCCCGGCGCCCAGACGCGCTACCGCGTGGTCGTCACGAGCGAGTGCGGCGACGTGGCCAGCGCGCCCGCGTCCCTGCTCATCTGCCTCGCCGACTTCACCTGCGACGGCATCACCAACTCGACCGACGTTGGCGAGTTCATCAACCAGTGGTTCACCGACCAGGTCGAGGGGACGCTCGTCACCGACATCGACCTTAACGGGATCGTGAACTCGACGGACGTCGGCGAGTTCATCAACCTGTGGTTTGCGGATATCGCCAACGGATGCGGGTAGCGCCGTTTCAGCGGTCAGCCCTGCCGGGTGCCCCGGGCTTGGCGCCGGGCTCCGAGCGCCCGGGTGTCTCGTCGTCGCCGCCGATACCGGTCACCGTGTCGTCCGCCTTGCGCCGGACGTTGATCAGATGGAGATCGTTCGACACCGCGTCGTCGGGCCCGGTTCGTCTCGCTCTGGCCCTTGCGGGCGCCGGTTCGAGCAGTTGTGTCGGTCGTGGTGCCGCGTGCGGATTTCTTCGCCATGACGGAATTCCTGACTGGGCAGATCAACCTTTGCCGCATGCAATGAAGTGCGCGTGAGCCGGCGGCGAAAAGTCCCGTTTTTGGGATTCGGACGGCAAGATCATCCGAAGGTCATGAATGGGGAGTGAGCCCCATTTCAGTTGCTTCGGTGCTTGGCCAGCACGCGATCGGTTATGCTTTCCATTGACGCACCGCCAAGACGGCTTCGACGACGTGATCGTCGGCGCCCCCAACGCCCGCAACCGCGACGACGGCGGCAACGTCCCGCACGCGGGCGTCGCCAAGGTCTTCTCCGGCTTCAACGGTGCCGTGATCTTCACACGCCGCGGCACGTCCCCCAACATCGGCACCTACGAAACGTCCGACGCCGACCGCTCCGGCTTCTACTACCGTCCCGACGAGGGCATGCAGGACATCAAGCCCCTCGTCACCGTCAGGCGTCCCCGCGAATTCGCCGCCAGCGAGGACCTGGGACTCGTCGACATCAACAACCTCGGCAGCATCGTCGGCGGCATGGTCGACGTTGCCCGCGGATTCGTCCTCGACCGGCGCGACGGCGACGGCGTCTTCCTCGGCGATGTCAACAGCCGCCCCGCGGTGACCACCGCCAACGGCATGACCGTGGTCGCGGCCCTCAACGACGCCGGCGTCGTCATCGTCTTCCGCGACGAGTGCGAGTGTGTCGCCGACTGGAACCGCGACGGCGTCGCCAACTCCGCCGACGTCGGCGAGTTCATCAACCTCTACTTCGCCGCTCAGGCCGGCCAGCCGCCGTTTGCCGGCTGCACGATCTGAACCCAAGCCCGCCCTCGTCAGCGTGCCCCTTCGCCGGCCGCAGCCCTGCGCCTGGTGTGCATGAAGAACAGGAAGCTCAGGTAGAGCGACAGCGCGGCCGCGAAGAAGCACCACACCGACGCCGCCGCGTACGGGAACAGCACGCGGCTCGCCGCCGCCGACAGCACCAGCGCCATGCCGAAGTGGACCGAGCGCCAAGGACGCGAGACAAACAGCGGAACCGCCACGATGGCGATGTACGCCAGTTCCCACACGATGCCGGGGAGGACTCTCAGCACCGGCGAAGTGTCAATGCCGTAGTGAATGGAGTGCTCGACCACCGTCACGTTCAGCCAGCGTGAGTCCATCACCAGCGGCAGGAACAGGCAGCCGCCCAGGATCGCGCCCAGCAGCGTGATGACCGCCAGCGGCGTCTTCATGCGCGCTCGCGACTCCATGAGCCTGGCGCTGAGCGGAATCCAGACCGGCCAGAACAAGAGCGCAAAGAACAGGAAGACAAGCGCCGACACGCGCAGCAGCCGGGGATTCGCCTCCCCAACCCCGATCCACACCCACCCTTCGCAGAACTGCTGGACGCTGAAGACCACGGGCAGCACGGCCAGCGGAACCAGCCGCTTGTCAGTTCGGAGGGCCCTGCTCACGCAGTACGCCCCCGCCAGGGCGAGCAGGCCCGAGAGACCGAAGCTCACATTGGAAGAAATGCACAAAGGCCACCTCGCCGGGCGACGTCCGCACCCCGTATCTCGGGGTGCCCGGGTCACTGGCAGCCGTTGAACGTGAGACGTTGATCGTCGCCGATCGGGACCGACGACGCAAGTCCCGCCAAACACAAAGCCCCGCGAAGCCGGTTCGGCGTCGCGGGGCTGTGCAAGTGACCCCATGGGGATTCGAACCCCAGTTTCCAGGATGAGAACCTGGCGTCCTGGACCAGGCTAGACGATGGGGCCAAAGCGAAGAAACAACCGCTCGGTCCTTGTCCAGGGCCGTCAGTTTAGGTCGCACAAGATGTGGCTTCTACCGCCGACCGCTCTAGCGCGTCGCGCCCACGCCCGCCTGCTCGCGCCGATACCGGGCAAGGGCGTACACCACCGCCTCGGCCTCCGACTGCCCCACGGCCGAGCCGCTCTGCCCCGTCCCCGTGGCACGCCACGAGGCCCGGTAGCACTTGTACTTGTCCACCTTGGCGACGTCCAGCTCCGCGCCCAGGCCGTCGAATTCCTGCTTCACCCGCTGCGGGCCGGGGTACGCTCGCCCGTCCACGTGGCGGGGGCAGCCGATGCCGTCCAGAGACGTCCAGCCCGTTGCGTACAACTCGTCGAGTGCGGCGGTAAGGCCCTGCATGATCAACTCCCGGGAGGGGCGGGGGTGGTGGGGGGTCTGTCGATTGGCCATCGCAACCGGCGGACCGGAGCCCGATTTCATCGGCCTCTCGGCCGTCTCGCCTCCCAGATCTCCGGGGGGAGTCTACCAAGCATGGCGGGGGGGATTCCACACCTTTGTCGCGAGACGCGTTCGGTATACGTCCTATAACGAAGTCACCCGTTTAGGTGTTGCGTTCGAGCCATGTGTGAGAGGGAGGCGGTTCGGATGACGAGCAGTTCGCCGACGATTTCAACGCTGGGTCAGCTTCGGGCGGCCGGGTATCGGTGCCGTTCCGTGAAGCAGGAACTCCGCGAGAACACCATGCAGGCCGTGCGGGGCGGTGGGGGGGGCGGTGGGGGCCTCGAGTTCATCCCCGGCGTGCTCGGTTATGGCGAGACCGTGCTGCCGCAAGTGGCGGCGGCGTTGCTCAGCCGGCACGACCTGTTGCTGCTGGGGCTGCGTGGGCAGGCCAAGACGCGGATCCTGCGCGGGCTGACAGGGCTGCTCGACGAATGGACGCCCGCCGTGGACGACCCGTCGGTAGAACTGCCGGAGGACCCGCTCGCGCCGGTCACTCGCGCCGGGCGCGAGGCGGTGGCGAAGCTGGGGGACCAGGCGCCCGTGCGGTGGCTGCACCGGTCGCGCCGGTACCACGAGAAGCTGGCGACTCCGGATGTCACGATCGCGGACCTGGTGGGGGAGATCGACATTGTGAAGCACGCCCGTGGGCGCGAGCTCTCGGATGAAGCCACGATGCACTTCGGCCTCGTGCCGCGGGCGAACCGGGGGATCTTCGCGGTGAACGAGCTGCCGGATTTGCCGCCGCGGATCCAGGTGGGGCTGTTCAACGTGCTGCAGGAGCGGGACGTGCAGATCCGGGGGTACGACGTGCGCCTGGTGCTCGACCTGTTCATGTGCTTCACGGCGAATCCGGAGGACTACACCAACAGAGGCAGGATCGTCACGCCGCTGAAGGACCGGATCGGGAGCGTGGTGCGGACGCACTACCCGGCGGACGTCGCGGAGGCGATGCGGATCACGCGGGAGAATGCGTTCGTGCGGAGGGAAGGGACCAGGGGCCAGGGACTAGGGACTAGGGTGGAAGACAGTCGGGGCGGCGGCGCTGGTCCGGCGAGCGGTGCGTGGCGGATGGCGGAAGCGCCGCGCGGGCCGGGTGTTGTCGTGCCCGAGGTCATTCACCAGATCGTCGAGGAGACCATCCGCCAGGCTCGCGTGAGTGGGCAGGTGAACCAGTCGTCGGGGGTAAGCGTGCGGGCGTCGATCGCGGCCCTCGAGAACGTGGCCTCGGGGGCGGAGCTGCGCGGCTTGAGGACCGGCGAGAAGAGCGTCGCGGCCCGCGTGGCCGATCTGGCAATGATGCTGCCGGCGTGTCGCGGGAAAATCGAGCTGATGCTGGGGGACGAGGCCGCGGACGACTCGGGGCGGAGCGTGGAGGACCGGCTGATCGAGGCCCTCATGGGCGAGGCCGTGAAGCGCGTGCTCACGCGCCACCTGCCGCTGGCGAAGCTCGAATCGATCCTGAACGTCTTCGCCGGCGGAGTGCGCCTCGAACTGGACGAGTCAACCTCCGCGGCCGACGCGGTCGCCTCGATGAAGCACATCGACGGGCTGCTCGCGGCCGCGAAGGGGCTGTGCGGTGCGCTCGAAATGAACGCGGGCGACGAGCAAATGCTCGCGTGCGCCGGCGAGCTCGTGCTCGAGTACCTGTACGTGAACAAGCGGCTGAGCAAGACGCGCGGCGGCTACGGGCGGTAAAGGTTGACCCATCGGTCATGGCGTCGAAGGACGTGTTGTTGGCGGCGCCGCTGCGCGAGAATTTTCCGCGGTCTTTTCGGGCTGGCGCCCGAATACGGGGCCGATGAGCCCAAGGAGGGGTGTGGCGAGCATGATGCGTAGGTAATCCATGTATCCGACCGACTTTGAGAGTGGTATCGGGGGCAGGATGACGAGGAGGGGTAGGAGCACGAGGTATCCCCACGCCAGGACATGGATCGCCCAGGCGAGTTCCGGGGCGATGACTCGGGCATTGCTCTCACGATCGGCCGGAATCCAATAAAACCCTGCGATCAGGCCGAACATTGGAAGCACGTTTGCGCAGATGGCTCGAATAAGTTCGAGTGGTGTCGGCACTTTGTCACCTTTGGAAGGTGTCGTCGTGTCGCTCGCTGTCGCGGGCGGTGTTACGGGTGGGCTCGTGACACCCTCCGTCTTCGTGCCGCTGCGATAGCCCTGCGCGATGTCGATCGCAATCGGAAGAGCGATGAGGAGAAGTCCTGCGACGCAGGCAGCGACGACCGACGCACGCACGCTCTCGATGGTGTGCTTTCTCATTGTGCACCTTGACTGTTTGCGCCCGCGGATGCGAACGCCGACTGCGAGTTGTCCCGCATGTACTGCTGTACGCACCTGTACACGGGCAGGCGGTAGTCTTCGGGTTCGGCGGCCAAGTGCTCAACCCAACTGGCATCTTCCTCGGCGTGCGTACCCCTAGTGCGCCGCCATACGCGAAGCTCGGTGTCGGAAAGTACGAGGAAGGACGTGTCCGGAGTGAAGTCCCTGAGCGGCGAGGTCTTGAGTTCGATGACAACCTCACACACAGTGAACCAGTTCGGCGGCCACCACATGCTGAGTGCTGCTTCCTCCTCCCATCGCAACGAGCAAGATTCGTCGATTTCCGTGAAGGGGGGCACGGGAACGGTCAGGATTCGCTGCACGTGCTGTTGCGCAGCTTTGATGACCGTGCGAGGATCACCCGCCACCGTTTCGCGGTAGGCGCTCACCCCTGCCCCGTTGCAAGCGGCCAGTGAAAAGAGCCAGAAGGCGGACAACAGTGACGCGAATAAACGCTTGCACATGTGGGCCGGTCGCATGCGGCGCAGTGTAACTTCGGGGCCTAGGGCCACGCGTCGCTGGCAACTTATCCCCAACCGGGGGAGATCGGCGAAACCAGACGCCTCAGTGTGAGCCATCACACACTTTCGTGTGTGTGCTGCACGTCAATGCCCAAAGGGAAGAGCGAAGATCGGGTCGAAACAAACAGCGGCCGCGTCGTGCCAGCTCGTCCCCAAAGGAACGATCTGGCGCAAGCGCGGCCGCTGCGAAAGTCCTACTCACCGGCCGAGTGCCGGCGAGTCATGATTTACCAGCTCGACTTGGACGAGCCGCTCGTGCCCTTGGTGGTGCCGCCGCTGGTGCCGCTGCTGGGGGTCGTGCTGCCGGTCGTGATGGGCTGGTTGGCCTCGTACTTGAGGACCTGCCCGCCGATCGCGGCCTCGGCCATCAGGCCGCCCGTGGTTTCGACGAACACGACGACGCCCTTGCCGAGGTCAGCGGAGCGAGCGGCGCCGGACTTGAGGGCGACGGCCGAGGCGTTGGCCTCGAGCGAGAAGTCGCCCTTCTTGAACTTGTCGAACTCGGCCTGGCTCATGAAGACGACGAGTTCGCGGAAGGTCTGGCCGCCGGCCTGAAGGCCGATGGTGCCCTGCGAGAGCGACGCGAAGCCGACGCGCCCGCCGTGGGTGTAGACCGTGCCCTTGCCGTGGGACGCGCCGATGATGAACCCGCCCTTGCCGACTTCGGGGAACAGGACCCACGCGACGGAGCGGCTCATGAGGTCGTTGAGGGTCGGGTCGGACGCCTTGAACGACGCGAGGGCCGCGTCGCTCTCGGTGTGGAGCGCGGCCTGCTTCTCAGCAGTCTTCGGCGTGGTCTCGCAACCGGTGATCGAGACGCCAGCGATCGCGACCAGCGCCGCGGCCGTCCAACGAGTTGACGTGTTCACGTTCACTTCTCCTGTATGGCCCCCGGGCCCACCAGCACACGGACAGAGTAGCCCCCGCACCGGGCGCTCGGTCCGATAGCCCGGTCCGGGAGCAGTCATGACTATGGCGTTGGTGCGTGAGACGATCCCATGCAACGGCATGAAAGTCGCCTTAGCGCCTTCGGTTCGTTGGACACCGTGAGTTACGTGTACCCCGGAGTGCACGCATGCACGTGCCGAACGAGCCGGAGGGCCGAATGTCAGGCCTTCTCGCTCGCCTTGATCAGCTCATAGACCTCGGCGGCGGTGCCCGCGGCGTAGATCCGCTCGCGGAACTGCTCGTCGATCATCAGCTTGCTGATCCGCGCCAGGGCCTGGATGTGGTCGGCCGTCTTGTCCGGCGGGCTCGCCAGCAGCACCACCAGCCGAACCGGCTTGAGGTCGATGGACTGGAAGTCCATCGGCTGGGCGGGCTTGCCGACGGCCATCGCGAGCCGGTCGACGCCGAAGCTCTTGCCGTGGGGGATCGCCAGCCCGTGGCCGATGCCGGTGGTGCGCGTCTGCTCGCGCGTCCACACGGCGTCCTTGAGGGCCTCGGCGTCGCGGACCTTGCCGGCGGCGGCGAGCAGGTCCACGAGCTCGTGGATCGCTCCTCGCTTGTCGGTGGCCGCCAGCGGGGCCTTGATGCACTCGATGCTCAGGATGTCCAGAAGGTTCATGAAACTCGGGGTCCTCGAGGGGACAGCGGCGGCGCGAACGTACGCAACAGGCGGGAGTGTACCGGGGTGGGGGCGTGTGGGGGGTGGGGGTCAGCGCTGGGCGGCGCTCGCGCCCTCGCCGGCGATCGACGAGCGCATGTTCGTGTCCGCCTGCAGGTTCCGCATGCGGTAGTAGTCCATGATCCCGAAGTTCCCGCCCCGGAATGCCTCGGCCATCGCCTTGGGAATATCCGCCTCCGCGAGCACGACCAACGCGCGGTTGCGCTGCTCCTGGGCCTTGAACTCCTGCTCTTCGGCGACGGCCAGGGCGCGGCGTTTCTCGGCCTCGGCCTTGGCCCGCTGCATGTCGGCGTTCGCCTGGTCAAGCTGGAGCTTGGCGCCGATGTTCTCCCCCACGTCGATGTCGGCGATGTCGATCGACAGGATCTCGAACGCGCTGCCCGCGTCGAGGCCCGACTCCATCACCTTGCGGCTGATCTCGTCGGGGTTCTGCAGCACGTGCTTGTGGTCCTCGGCCGAGCCGATCGTCGAGACGATGCCCTGACCGACGCGGGCGATGATCGTCTCCTCGGTGGCGCCGCCGACCAGTCTGGAAATGTTGGTGCGGACCGTCACGCGGGCCTTGGCCTTGAGCTGGATGCCGTTCTTGGCGACCGCGTCGATCGTCGGGCGGGGGCTGCTGGCGCCCGGGCAGTCGATGACCTTGGGGTTCACGCTCGTGTTCACGGCGTCGAGGATGTCGCGCCCGGCGAGGTCGATCGCGGTCGCGATGTCCCACGTGAGCGGGATCTTCGCGCCGCGGGCGGCGACGAGGGCCGAGATCACCAGCGGGACGCGCCCGCCGGCGAGGTAGTGCGACTCGAGCCGGGCCGTGGGGACGTCGAGGCCCGCCTTGGCGGCCCGGATGCGGCTGAGCACGATGGTGCGCAGGTCGACCTTGCGCAGGCGCATGCCGATGAGCTCGAGGATGCTCACCTTCGCGCCCGAGGTCCACGCCTGCACCCAGAGGTTGGCGAACTGGCCGATGACGAAGATGGCGATGACGGCCGCGAGCCCCGCGACGATCAGAACAATGATCCAGATCGGGTCCATGCGTCGAATCCCGGGCGGCGCGGGCGGTCGCTCCTGGGGCATCGGGACATCCCCGAGCCGTGCGCGACCATCGCGAGCGGGCGAAGTATAACCGAGCCGCGCGGGCGTTCCGTGAACTTGGACGGTGGGGCGTTACGCGGCCGGGGACGTGGGGGGCGTGGGGGGCGTGGGGGGCGGTGCCGGGGGCGGCTCGGGCGGGTCGACGGGGCGGACGTTGATCGTCATCCCGTCGGCGGACGTGACCCGCACACGGGCCCCGGCGCGCACGAACGAGACCTCC
>CAZMCC010000018.1:0-36755 GCA_964564695.1 uncultured Phycisphaeraceae bacterium
TACCCCGCGGCCAAGCGCGAGGCCGAGCGCGCCGTCCGCGAGAGCGGCCTCTCGTGGGTGGTGCTCCGCCCGAGCTTCATCGTGGGTCCCGGCCGCGCCGCGCCCCGCGCGCTCGACGTGTTCTTCGCGCCCGTGCGCCTGTTCGCGCGCGGCTTCGCCGACGATCTCCGCGCGATCGACGGTCAGGTGCTCGCCCGCGCGGTGCTGACGACCGCGAGCTCGGCCGGGGGGGACGGTCGCGTGCCCGGGGGGCGGTGCGGGCGGGTGCCGCGGCGGAGGGAAGGGGAGGGGGAACGGGGCGGGGGGGGGGCGGTGTTGGGGGCGTTGGGGGGGCCCTTGGCGGGGGCTCGCGGGGGCAGGCTCTCCATCTGTCGCGCCGAGCGCACACGCGCGCGGAGCGGGAAGTATTCGTGACGACGGAACATTGGGGCTCTCCTGTGATCTGTGTTTCTGTGGTTCGCGATCGGCGCGCGGTGATCGCGCAAGCGCGCAGCGCGCCGGTGAAGTGATCGAGGTCGATTGCGGCGAACGGTTTGTCTTACCGCCGGCGGGACGCCGGCACGATGTTGACCATGGCGACCTCCGTTTTCGAGAGGGCGTTGCCCGGCCGCGGCGACAGCGGGGGGCGGTTCAGGAACGCTTGTTTTGGTGGGGGGATCCGCACATCAAGGCGCGGATCAGGGGATGGGGTCGGCGGCGAGCCGGTCAGTTCTTGACGCCGATCGAATCGACGCACGCCGTGACAACACCGATGCGCACGGAGCATTCCGTGGCAACGTCGGCGGTCGGGAGTTGCGTGATAAGGCGTGGGAACGACACGGGGCACCTCGGAGAATGGAGGGCGAAGTATTGCGGGCTTTGGGGGCGGGTCAAGCACCCTGCTTTTGGCCGGGAAACTCCACGCCGCACTCGGGACATCGCGTGGCGCCGGCGGGGCGCGGGTAGGCGCACGTGACGCACTGGCCGCGGCGAGCGCGACTGCTTGTCACGATGCGGCTCCAGTGCACGAACGGCGCCGCCGCGGCGGCGCTCCAGGTCGCGACGTTGATGAGGAGGCCCGGCCACATCGGGCGCAGCGGGATGCAGCGCGGCCACTGAACCCATTGAGCGTCGGTCCACGGCGTGAGCGCGTAGCCGCCGATCCAGTTCGGCGCCGCGTCGTCGACGGCGAAGTAGGTGACGAAGGCGCGGCACGGGATCCCGCACGCAACGATGTATCGCTCGCGGCTCGGTCCGCCCAGCGTGAGCAGGGCGGGGGAGAACGGCAGGTCGTCAAGTTCGCGATACGGAAGAAAGGTGTTCTGGTGGTCCGGGCCGCGTTCCATCGGATAGGTTTGCGCGAAGTCGAGCCCCAGGTCGCGGAACCAGATATACCCGACCGTGCTCCCGCCAACAGTCGTGTAGCCCCCTTGCCCGCCGAGCTGCTCGAAGGCCCTTGGCGACAGGAGCGATCGGGCGACCGTCAGTCCGACGGTAATGACGAGGCCGAGTGTCACCCACAGCCCGAGGCGGCACAGTGAGTGCCATCGGCGTGCTCGGCGCGAGCGTCGGGCGTCGCTGCTGGTGGGCGTCATAACGAAGGCTACGGCGACGACTGGCCGGCGTTCACCGGGGCGTCGTCGGGGTGGTGGGGGTCGCGGGCGTTGTAGGTGCCGTGGGAGTGGGGAGGGTCTTCGGCGTCGACTCAGCGCTGGGCCACTTGTTGGGCCAGGACGTGCGCTTGCCGTAGAGCCGGTCGCGGTTGGTCTGCTTGTGGCAGTTCATGCACGATTCGATCACGCCCAGCGAGGTGATCGTGGTGAGGTCCTTGTCGAGCGTGGCGTAGACCCAGCCCTGGTCGGTGCCGGGCGTCCTGGGATCGAGCTTGAGCATCACGAAGAGGCCGGAGAGGTCGCCGGCTTTGTGAAGCTTGCCGGCGTCGTCCTCGGTGTATCGCTCGTACTCGCGGGCCTCGGCCGAGTCGTGGTTGCGACGGTCCATGACGTTCTCGAGCTCGGTGTAGCGGGCGCGCTCGCTCTCGGCGGTCACCGGTACGAAGGCCTCCTTCACGACGATCTGGCCGACCGGGTTCATGTACGACGTGATGCGCGGCCGCCAGTGATTCCCGGACATCTCCAAATACGCCTTCTCGTCGCGCGCGTATAGGAAGTAGAGCTTGCGCCCGTGCGGAGAGCCCTGGGGAGCGGCCGTTTCCTTCACCGAGGGCGGCGGCGGCCCTATACACGACTCGGGCGCCCACCCCACCCGATCGTCCGAAACGCGCGAGTACTTCTTGTAGCCTTGCGCGATCTTGCGCAGCTCCTCCTCGACGGCCTTGCGGCGATCCGGCGCGAGCTCCGCGTTCGGCGGCGTCGGAGCCGGGTCGGCGGCGGCGGCGGCGGGGGGAGCGGGCGCCTTTGTGCCGTCGTTAGCAGGCTTCGTGTCCCCAGACGGCGGTTCCGTCGCGCCGGCACGCTCTCCCGGAGGCGACGTCCAGGCCGCTTGAACACAAAGCACGCCGCCCAGCATCATGGCTGCTCAGGACGCCGGCGATGCTCCGATGCCGGTCGCTCGTGATGGTCATGCTGACTGATACCCGCACCCACCCCCGGCGGTTCGCGCGAAGAATCATGACCCACCCTCGCGCTCTATCCTTATCCCGCAGTGTCCGCCCCCAAACCCAACAAATCCCTTATGCGAAGCCTCGGCGAGTTCGTCGGGCACATCGTCCGCGGCGTGAAGACGCCCGCCGACGCCCCCGCCTCACAGGTCCTCAAGCACGAGGTCGAGGAACAGACCCGCGACACCGACGCCGGCCGGGTCACCCTCCGGCGGACCACCGTCGAGGAGATCCGCATCGAGCCGATGGAGGGGCGAGACGCGCCGTGACGTCCACCCGCGCCGTTTCCATGACGCCGGTCGAAGGGGCAATCGGCGACGAGCACGCCGCGGCTCGCGGGGGCGGCACGGGCGCGGGTGGTGGTGGGTGGGCGCTGGGCACGCTCGTGTTCATCCTCGCGGTGCTCGCGGCGCGCCTCGCCTACCTCGCGTGGTTGTGCCCGTACACGCTCATCGAGGATGAGGCGCACTACTGGGAGTGGAGCCGGCGGCTCGACTGGTCGTATTACACCAAGGGCCCGGGGATCGCGCTGGCCATCCGCGGGGCGACCGAGCTGCTCGGGCAGAGCGAGTTCGCGGTGCGGTCCGTGGCGGCCTTGTCGTCCGCGATTGCCACGGGAGCGACGGCCCTGCTCGCGTGGGCCGCGGTGCGGGGCGCGAGTCGGGAATCGGTCGGAGCGCACTCGCCGCGCCACGCGTGGCGTGTGGCGTTCTTCGCCGCGGCGGCGCTGCAGCTCGCGCCGGCGATGGAGATGCTGGGCGTGCTGTCGACGATCGACGGGCCGTACCTGGCGTGCTGGTCGGTGGCGGCGCTTGGGGCGTGGTTCGCGCTCACGCGCGGGTCGCTCGCGGGGTGGGCGGTGCTGGGACTGGGGTTGGGCGTCGGGTTCGTGTTCAAGTACACGATCCTCATGATGGTGCCGGGGCTGCTGGTCTTCGCGGTCGTCGCGCGGGATCAGCTCGCGCCGGCGCGCCGCCTGCTTCCCGGCGCGGCGCTCGCGCTGGGGCTCGCCGCGCTGGGCCTCATCCCCGTGCTCGTCTGGAACTCGCAGAACGACTGGGGCACCATCCGCCACCTCATGGGCCACCTCGGCCTCCACGGCGGCGACATGCCCGTGCGCGACACGCCGGGCGCCGGGGCCGACTCGTCGGGCGTCTCGTTGCTGTGGCCCCTCGAGTTCATCGGCACCCAGCTCGGCATGGTCGGGCCCGGGATCGCCCTTGCCGCCATTGGCATGCTCTCGATCCGGCGCGAGCCCGACCGCGCCGTGCGCGCCGGCAAGTGGTTCCTCGCCTGGGTCGGCGTCCCGCTCCTGCTGCTCTACTTTGTGCTCTCGTTCTTCGTGGAGGGCGAGGGCAACTGGCCGGTCGCGGCGTATGTCACGCTCCTCGCGCTCGCCGGCTGGACCGCCGCCGACGCCATGGACGACTATCGCGCCAAGGTCGAAGCGTGGCTCGCCATCGAGCCCGGGCCCGACGGCCAGCGGCCCTGGCAGGGACGCATCCGCGCCAAGCCCGAGACCTATGGCCAGGTGCTCTGGCACGTCACCATCGGCTTCGGGCTCGTCGCCGGCCTGGGGATGCTGCGGATGGACTGGGTCGCCCAGGGCCCCGGCCCTGCGAAGAGCGTTCCGATCGGACGTTTCACCGGCGCCGACGTGATCGCCGTGCACGCGGCCGAGCTCGCCGGAGAACTCGAGCGCACCACCGGGCTGCCGGCGTTCTTCATGAGCCAGCACTACGGGCGCGCGAGCCAGCTCGCGTTCTATTTGCCGCACGCGGGGATCAGCGCGCCGCGCATCGTGTGCACCTCGAGTCGCATGGGCGGGCGCACGACGCAGTACGACAAGTGGGCCGACACCTCGCCCGACAGCCCGGACCTGATGGGACGCCCGGCCGTGCTGCTGGGGGCGACGCGCGAGCAATGGGAAGGGTGGTTCGATCGCGTCGAGCCGTTGCCCGGCGGTGAAGGTGACGAGGGTGGGGGGCTCCGCGGCGAGACGAAGAAGACGCGCCACGCGTTCCTGGGCTTCGGATACCGCGGCGACCCCGCGGCCCGCTCCACCCCCCCGACCCCCACCCGGAGGGCCGCCCCATGATCGATGGCGCCCGCCTGTGGAAGACCGGTCGCTGGTGGCTGCTCGCGTTCATCATCGCGCTGGCGTGGGACCGCGCGGCGTTCGTGCACGTGGGGCTCACGTACGACCCCGCGCTGCTGCGGGCCGTCGAGTCGCGCGACTGGTACAAAGGCCTGCGCATCCTCGGCTCGCTCCAGACCTGGATCGTCATCGCCCTGCTCCTGTTCCTCGTTGATGTCCGCTCGGTGCCGCGCAGCCCGCTGGCTCGCGACCCCCTGCGCCGCGGGGCCGTGCTGCTGCTCGCCACTGCGTCCGCCGGCATGGTGGCCGAACTGCTGAAGGGTCTCATCGGGCGCCGTCGTCCCGAGGACGTCGAGGGATGGTTCCGCTTCTGGGGCCTGGGCGAGCGATTCAGCGAGTGGTCGGACTGCGGCCTGCCGTCGAGCCACGCCGCGGTCGCCTTTGCCGCCGCCTTCACGCTGGGCTGGATGCACCGCCTGACTCTCCCAGTACTGGTCGCACTCGCGATCGGCTGTGCCTACACCCGCGTGCTCGCGGGCACCCACTTCCTCTCCGACGTGCTGGTCGGGGCGGGCGTCGGCTACGCTTGTGCATCGCTGATCTGGCGGCTGGACGCGGCCAACCACGCCGGCGCCGGGATCGATCGGGCGACCGAACCGCGGTTTTCTGGTGGCGAGCCTGTCGGCGGATCTGTTGGCGGGCCGGGGGGGGGTGGGGGGGCGAAACCATGAACACGCTCGACCGCTTCATCGCCCGCCAGTTCGTGTTCAACCTGCTCGTGCTGCTGGTGCTGCTGTTCAGTTTCGTGGTCACCGTCGACGCCACGTTCAACATCAAACGGTTCGTGGAGGCCGCCGACGAGGTCTTCAAGAAGGCCGGCGACACCGACCCCGGGTGGGTGCGTCACTCCGCGGTCACCGTGCTGCTCATCGGCGACTTCTGGTGGCCGATGCTCCTGCAGTTGTTCAACCACCTCGCCGGCATCGTGCTCATCGGCGCGATGGGTTTCACCCTCACGCAGCTTGTGCGTCACCGCGAGATGGTGGCCGTGCTCGCCAGCGGCGTGTCGCTGTTCCGCCTCGCCCGCCCGTTCTTCATGGTCGCGGCCGTCGTCTGCATGCTGCAGCTCGTGAACCAGGAGGTCGTCATCCCCCGCCTCGCGGAACGCGGCTGGCTGAACCGCGACCAGGGCGACGCGGGCAAGCGCGACTGGGGAGCCATCAGTGTCCGCCCCACGCGCGACGGCGAGGGCCGCATCTTCTACGCGACCGAGTTCGACCCCAGCCGCGGGTACATGCTGGGCGTGCACATCTGGGAGCGCGACGAGCACGGGCGTGCGCTGCGTCGCATCTCCGCCGACCTCGCCGAGTTCGTGAACACGCCCGACTGGACGGGGTGGGAGCTCTCCGGGGCGGTGATCGAATCGCTCGAGATGGTCCCCGAGGGCACGCCCCCGCCGCGGATCGCCTCGCCCACGACCATCAAGATCAAGACCGACATCGACCCGCGGACTCTGCTGGTCCGGCGCTACGCCGGCTTCGGCCAGAACCTGGGGCTGGGGCAGATCAGCAAGATGCTCGACTCCCCCGCGATCGACGACTCGATGCGGTCGCGCCTCGAGCGGGCTCGCTGGGGCCGGTTCTCCGGGGTCGCGACCAACATGCTGAGCGTGATGCTCGTGATGCCGTTCTTCCTGCTCCGCGAGCCGCGGAACATGCTGGCCCAGTCCCTCAAGGCGGCCCCGGTGGCGCTGGGGGCTCTGCTCGGGGGCGTGCTCGGAAGCCAGGCCGCGGTGCCGGGCCTGCCCGCGGCGTTCGCGGTGTTCATCCCCGTGCTCGTGCTCGCGCCCCTCGCGGTGGCGTCGTTCGGCTCGATCAAGACCTGACCTGACGGGACGCCGGACCTGCGGCTTTGCGACGGTCCGGGTCCCCCCCCATCCCCGCCCTACGCTCCCACCACCTATGGCGAGCGTTGTATTCTATTTCCAGGTGCACCAGCCCTTCCGCCTGCGCCACTACACCGTCTTCGACAACGACCACTTCTACTTCGACTCGAACAAGAACGGCGCAATCGCCCGCAAGGTTGCGGACAAGTGCTACCGCCCCGCGACCACCCTCATCCTCGACCTCGTCAAGCGGCACAAGGGCCGCTTCAAGGTGTCGTACGCCATCACCGGCGTCGCCCTCGACCAGTTCGCCGAGTACTGCCCCGACATCATCGACCTCTTCAAGGAGCTCGCCGCCACCGGCTGCTGCGAGTTCGTCGGTGAGACGTATCACCACTCTCTCAGCTTCATGTACTCGCGCGACGAGTTCACCGCCCAGGTCGACGCCCACACCAAGCGCATCCAGGACTGGTTCGGCCAGACCCCCCGAGTCTTCCGCAACACCGAGCTCACGTACAACAACGACGTCGCCCACTACGTCGCGAGCATGAAGAACAAGGACGGCACGCCCCGCTTCGCCGGCATCCTCTGCGAGGGCGTCGACCACATCCTCGGCTACCGCTCGCCCAACTACCTCTACCGTCCCCCGCACACCGGCAACGGCCCCGACGGGCGCCCGTTCAGCGTGATGACCAAGAACTACCGCCTCAGCGACGACATCGCGTTCCGCTTCAGCAACCGCGGCTGGGCGGACTGGCCTCTGTCGGCAGAGAAATTCGCCGGCTGGGTCAACCAGATCAACGGCAACGGCTACCTCTGCAACCTGTTCATGGACTACGAGACCTTCGGCGAGCACCAGTGGGCCGATACCGGCATCTTCAAGTTCCTCGACGCTCTCCCCGAGAAGATCTTCGACGTCAACCCCGGCCAGAACGACTTCCTCACGCCCAGCGAGGCGATCACGAAGTTCGACCCCGTCGGCGTCTACGACGTCCCGCACATGATCTCGTGGGCCGACACCGAGCGTGACCTCTCCGCGTGGCTGGGCAACTCGATGCAGTCGGGGGCTCTGCAGGAGTGCTTCCGCCTCGAGCGCCCCGTGAAGTCAAAGCTTGCCGCCGCCGAGAAGGCCGCTAGCGAGCACGACATCACCGAGGCCCGCTACCTGCTCGAGGACTGGCGCAAGCTCACGACCAGCGACCACTTCTACTACATGAGCACGAAGTACTGGGCCGACGGCGACGTGCACAAGTACTTCAGCCCGTACGACTCGCCGTACGATGCGTACATCAATTACATGAATGTGATCGACAACGTGCGGGCGCGGGCGGGGGTGGTGGTGAAGCACTGAGCTGGAGCATGACGTGCCAGTGGCCGAGGTCCATGCTGCCGACACCTTTGATCCCAATCTCTCGTTTGTCGTCAATGGCGAGCGGCTGGCCACCCTGCTTCTTGAGAAAATGCAAGACGGCCGCGCTGTCCGCGTCGAGTTTGGCGGCCTCCGCGGCCTGACTTCATCGTTCTTCAACGCAACCCTGCTCCCCATCGGCGAAGCTCTTGGGCCTGACAGCCTCCGCGCGCAGCTTTCAGCCGAGTTCACGTCGCACATTCAGCAAGGCGTCTTCGAGCGCTCCCGCGACGCCGTCATCGCCCGGCTGACGGACCCGGCGAAACCCTAGTTGGCCTACCCCCAACTACCCTCCGCCGTGGTCGCCCTCCTCGCCTCCCTCATCGCCCTGCTCGCCATCGCCGCCTTCGCAGGGGCCGGGATCGTCCACGAACGCTGGCTCCTCCTCAGCGTCTACGGCCTCCCGCGCCGCTTCCGTTGCGGCTTCTGCGGATACAGCCTCGCCGGGATCGACTCTGAAACGTGCCCCGAGTGCGGAAAGCCCCGCGGCGTCATCGCGCAGCTCGATCAGCGCCATCGCCTCAAGGCCGCCGTCTGGTTCATCCCCATGCTCTTCGCGGCCCTGCTCGGTCTCGTCACGAGCGCCCCCGGTGAGCTCGTCGCCCTCGCCTTGGCGGGCTCGGCGTTCGGCGCCTTGGTCGCGGTCGCCGGCGTCCGCGTTCCGATGGCTGTGTTCTTCGCGGTGACCGCCGCCGGCCTCGCCCTCGCGGTGCTCGCGGGGCTCGGCCACCACGAGTCCGCGCACTCCTGGGGTGCGGGCATCGTCGCCTTCTTGTCCCTGACCACGCTCACGCTCGGCAACGCCGCGGCCTACGTCGTCCACCGGTACCGCACCGGACCCATCCACGCCGACCGTCCGCCAAAGGACGCGCCGTCCACGCTCACTTCTTCGTCCCCTTCGGAATCCACACCTCCGCCACCACCGCCGCGTGATCCGACCCCGGGATCGGCACCGTCTTCCAACTGACCACCTTCGACCCCGGCGACACGAACACATCGTCGATCGCCACCGAGAACGGCCACGCGCCGCCCGGCCGCGATCCCTCGGCGGTCATCCACGGCTTGGCCCGCAGCAGCCCGCCCCCGCCCTCGCTCGCGGGCCTGGTCAGCTCGCGGCTCCGCCACGCCGTCGGCGTGCAGTTGAAGTCGCCGCCCACGACCACCGGCAGCCCCGCCGCCTCGCCGCGGGACGCGATCTGTCCCACGATGTGCTTGAGCTTCTCGTTCCCCTCGTCACGGCTCTTGGGCGTGTGCGGGCTGAACAGGTGGCACCCGATCATCAGGAACGGGCCGCCCAGGTCCGCCGGCCGCTCCACCACCGAGCAGATCACCATGTGCGGCTGGTCGAGATACCCGCGGCTGTCCGGCCCGCCGCTCTGCGGCCACTTCGTGAACAGGTACCAGAACCCCTTCCAGTTCTCGGGCGGGATCCACGCATTGGGCAGGCGCTTGCGCAGCGGGCGGCTCGAGTCCCGCAGCACCTGCATCAGGTCCTGGTGCGCCTCAAGCACGATCGCCGCGTCGACCTCCTGCGCGTCGAGAAACTCCGCGACGGCCACCGGCGTGGCGTTGAGCACATAGGTGTTCGCCACGAGGATGCGGACAACGCTCCCTTCGGGCCCGTTCGCGGGCACGCCCGACCCGCTGACCACCGGCGCCCGCGTCGCGAGCGCCACGCCCGAAAACGCGACCAGCGTCGCGAGCCCCGCCAGCGCCGCCGCCCCCCGCCGGCGCAGCGCGAGGGCCGCGAGCGCAACGCCCACGCCGACCATCGCCGTCTGAGCCGTGAAGATCGCGATCCCGTCGATGATCCACGCGACGCCTCCGGGGCTGCCGCTCGTGGCGCACCGCGCGCACGCCGCCACGAGCACGCCCGCGGCCGCGAGCCACAACACGCCGCCGACGATCACCCCGCCCGGGCGTGAACGCCGGCGGGGGTGCGAGACCGCCGGTTCTGGGGCCGTGCCATCCGACGTCCCGTATCCACTGGTGTCCATGCGTTGTGCGTCCCGAAATCAGCGATTCTGGGGGATTGTGAGGGGGTCCGTGAAGTGATGGTACCGTCCGTCCATCGCGCCCGGGTCGTACAGTCTCTCCAGCCGACACGCCGGGATTCATCTTGCCCCCCGCGGTTCACCCGACCGCCAGCCCACCACCTTCCCGGCCGATGACACCGCTAGCGGCCGCGATCTCCAAGGCGAGGCGCAAGCCGCTTCGAGGCAAAGGGTTGGTCCGCGCAACATGACGAAACTCCAAGGCCCACGATTTGTCCTTGCTGCCGGTGCGGTCGCCCTGTGTGCGCTTGTCGCGCGCGGTGACGACCCCCCGGCTTGGCCGTACATCCCGCCCGCCGAGCAGGGCCAGCCGAGCGTCCAAGCGCGGCTGATCACCAACAACACCCAGGTCGAGGTCACCGACCTCGCCAACGGGCGCATCATCATCGGCCAGGGCACGAACGTCACCCTCTGGGACGACGCCAGCCGCCGGGCCGCCGTGATTCCCACTCTCGAGCTCCGCCAGCAGCCCACGGGCTTCGACCTCGTCTACACGTTCACGAACGAGACCGGCGCTCCCAAGCCGATGGGGCGCCTGCGCATGGGCTCGATGCTGCTGGGCGCGCAGATGACCTGGCAGGACTTCACGTACCTCGGTGAGGACCGGGCCGCGTCGAGCGACTCGTGGACCCTCATCACCCGCAACTACCCCGCGTCGTGGTACTCCCCCGTCGCGGTCTTCCGCAACGCCGACTACGCCGTGGGCGTCAGCCTGATGTACCCCATGATGGAGTACAAGCACGACGTGCGTGTGCTGCTCTCGAACAACGGCGTTCCCGGCCAGGGCCACATCGGCTGGGAAGCGATCTTCCAGCTCCAGAACTTCGGCGACGAGTCGGCCTACGACCGCATCGCGTACCCCAGCGACCTGCGCCCCGGCGAAACCCGCACCTACGTGCTCGCGGTCCGCGTCACCAGGACCTCCGCCGAGTGGATCCGCACGCTCGTGCCGTACCGCGACTTCTTCCTCAAGGAATACGGCGGCGTGCGCTACGCCCGCAACACCGAGCCCGTCATCGGGTTCTCGACCGGCATCACCACCTCCATCACCGAGGAGAACCCCTACGGCTTCGGCTCCTGGCGCCCCGACCTCAACGGCTGGAGCACCTTCACCACCGGCCTGCGCACCCTTGCGGGGTGGAAGAACGTCATGATCTGGAAGCCCACCGGGCACTATCGGCGCAACCCCGCCGGCAACATGCCCTTCCACTTCACCAGCCGCTGGCTCGACGACCCCGAGCTCGCCACCGCGCTCGACCCCGACGTCGGCTTCCCGTCGATCGTCTCGGCCGGCAAGAACCTCGGTTTCTGGTGGGGCCACGCCTCGAGCGTCGGCTATGACTGGGACACCCCGCGCTCCGAGCCGCTCGACCCCGACAACCCCGAGCACGTCCGCCGCGCCAACATCGAGCTCGACCTCGCCGTGCAGGCGGGCGCCACGATGATCGGCCTCGACACGTTCCACCCGTGGTGCGACTCGCCGTGGAACCTCACGCGCTGGCTTCAGATGATGCAAGCCCGCCACCCGCAGGTGCGCTTCGTCACCGAGCCGATGAGCTTCGACGTGCTCCACAGCCTCGCCCCCGGTTTCATGCAGGGCTTCCTCACCGGCGGCAACCCGCAGACCATCGACGACCTCTACCCGCTCAAGCAGCCGCACATGCTCGCCAACTTCATCCTGCCGGGCAACGAGATCTGGACCTCGTTCATGTACGGCCCGCACCAGCACTTCCTGCAAATCGAACCGACCGATCAGATGGTCAACGACGACATCGCCCGCTACGCACGGCTCGGCTTCACGCCGATCATGTTCCCGCCGATCGATGTCACCCTCCAGAACCGCCCCGACCAGCGGGCCGCCGAGGCGTGGAACCAGGTTGTCCCCGCGGACCTGCTCGCGTCCTACCGCTGGAACCGCAACTACGTGAACAGCGCGATCGTCCGTCGCTCCGACGGCTCGATGGCGATCATCGAAGCCTCCACCCCCTCGACCCCCGAGGCTCCCGCTCCGCCGCCCCCCGCCGCCCCGCAGGACCCCGACGATCCCGACGGCGGTGGCATGGTCATGGGCTCCGCGCCCGACGCTACCCGCCACGCGGCCAAGAGCGCCGGGCGTGCCGGGCCCGCTAAACCGAACGCCGCCACGCCCAGCGCGGCGGCAGCCGCGTCCGACCGCGTGACCTCGACCCAGGGTGAGCGAGCCGACTACCGCACGTCGAACAGCAAGGGTCGCATCGACTCCAAGGCCCCCTCGGCCGCGACCAAGGTGAACACCAAGGTCGACTCGGGCGTTGGTCGGGGCGAAGCCCGGTCTGATCTTGCGGGCGGTGCCGGTGCCGGTGCCGGTGCCGGTGGCGGTCGCGGCGGTGTCGGTGGCGGTGGCGGTGTCGGTGGCGGTGGCGGTGGCGCGGCCCCGATTTCCGGCACCCGCGGTGCTGGTCCTGGCGCAGGCGGTGGCGCTGGCGGTGGCGGCGCTGCCCCGATCTCCGGCGCCCGCAGAGCCGGCGTCGTCAGCGTCGTGCCCAGTTCCACCCCGGGCATGCGCCCGCACGCCGGCACGCCGGCGACCGCGACGGCGCCTCAGGGCGCCGCAACCAAGCGGGGGATGAGCCTGGACGCCGTGCGCCAAGCCCTGTCGCGTGCCCAGCACGCCCGTCCTACCGCCGCGGCCGGTGTGATCCAAGTCGAACGCTGATGAGCGAGTTCTGAACGAACCCTCCCGCGCAAGCGGAGGGTGAAGCGTCCGGCGGCCAAGCGGCGCGCGGACGCGCTTCCGCTTTGCCCTTGTCGCCACCAACTTCAGCGGTGCGCCAATGAGCCCTCTTTCACTCCCGCGCGACCCGCACGTCACCTCGCGACGACATGCTTGCTCGACTGCCCACGAGGGAATCACCATGCCTCGCAAAGACGGCAAAGAACGCGACGCCGAGATGCGTGTGAACGACACCGACCGCAACGCCGCCGGCACCGGCGCTTCCCGCTTCCAGCCCGCCGATTCAAGCGGCACGTCGAGCTCACGCTCCCGCTCGACCAGGAGCGGGGCCGAGCGGGCCGAGTCCGCCAGCTCCGGTCGCGGCGGGTCACAGCCCAGCGGCGCATCGTCGGCCCATGCCGACAAGCATCACATCAAGCACGGCTGATTTCACCCGCGGGCGGCGGTGGTGGGGGCGGGGGGAGCGGGGGGGTCGCCGGCCTTGGCCATCCAGGCCCATTGGCGGGCGACGCCCTCCTCGAATCGCACCTTGGGGGCGAAAGCGATCTCGCGCCCCGAGCGCGTGAGGTCGGCCGCGGTTCGCTCGACGTCGCCGGGCTGCATGGCCGCCTTCTGCACGATCGGCTCGCGCCCGACCACGCGACCGATCGTCGCGATCATGTCGGCGAGCGTCGTCGACTTGTTGCCGCCGAGGTTCCACACGCGGTAGGCGTGTTCGGTGCCGATGCGCTCGGCGCTGGCGATCACGCCGGCGACGATGTCGTCGACGTAGGTGTAATCGCGGCTCGTCGTGCCGTCGCCGAACATGCGGATGGGCTCGCCCTTGCTCACGCTCTTGAGGAACATGCTGATGGCGAGGTCCGGGCGCTGGCGCGGGCCGTAGACCGTGAAGAACCGCAGGCACGCCGTGGGCATGCCCGTAAGCAGGTGGTGCGTGAACGCGAGCAGCTCGCACGCCCGCTTGCTCGCGGCGTACGGGCTGATGGGTTCGTTCACGTCGAGCTCTTCGCTGAAGCCCACGCCCGCGGGCACGTTGCAGTTGCCGTAGACCGAGCTTGATGACGCGACGACCATCCTGGCGCACACGCCCGATTCACCCTCGCGCTTCGCCTCATCGCGGGCCCGGGCCGCGGCGTCGAGGATCACGCTCGTGCCCATCACGTTCGCGTGCATGTACCCCGCCGGGTCGGCGATGCTCGGACGCACGCCGGCCTTCGCGGCCAGGTGAATGACCACTCCCGGGCGCACGCTGTCGAAGAGCTCCCGTATCCCCTTCGCGTCGGTGATGTCGCGTTCGATGAACGCCACGCCGGGCCCGCGCTGCGAGGCCCACATGCGTGCGCCGCGCGCGACGTCGCCTTCGCGCCACTCCACCATCGCGCCGCCCGCGCTCCCCACACGCCGCGCACTCTCGCTCACTTCCGCGAGGTTGCGCGCCTTGATGCGCCGGTCGTAGAACGGATCGAAATTATCAACGCCGACGACCCGCGCCCCGCGCGCCAGCAGCGCCTCGACGACGTGGGATCCGATGAATCCCGCCGCACCGGTGACGATCACCGGTCGGGTGAACGCGTCGGCACCCGTGGCGCCCACTCGATCGCTTTGCGCATCCGGGGGGGTGTTCGGCATCATGGCACCCGAAATGTTTTACGCACCCGGCCCGAAGGCGAACGCCATATCCGGTCAATTCCCCTACGCCACCGGAATAGTCCTAAAAACAAAGCAGGGCGCCATCGTTTGACAGCGCCCCGCTGGAGGAGAGAGAGATCAAGGAAGTGTACAGATTATCGACCGGTGTTGTCCACTCTGCGCAAAAGTTTCGTCAGGTTTTCCACCAGATTAACATTTTGCCAACCGGTTCTAACCGCAGTCGCAAGGACAATCCGTGTTTCGAATCGTCCTTTCAACATTTCCTTACGCAATTCCTCTCAGTTCGGTTCGCGCAATACCCGCGCAAGACAACGCCCTGCGGTAAGCCGTGGGGCGATGTCGAGGGTGATGGTGTCTGGTTTGTTGCTCCCCAATTCAGGGTGGGAGCGGCTGGGAATCGACGATTGAAAATCTCACTCGCCCTTCGGCGGTGGCGGCGGGCCACCGGTGCCAGCCCGAGCACGCCGGCGCTGGGGCTGGGCACCGTCGGGGCCGGGAGCGGGGCGCTTGTCACCGCCCTGGGGCGGGGAGCCCGCGCCGTCGCCGTTCC
The DNA here is from genome assembly GCA_964564695.1 of uncultured Phycisphaeraceae bacterium. GTDB lineage: Bacteria > Planctomycetota > Phycisphaerae > Phycisphaerales > UBA1924 > CAZMCC01. Next base: position 14,958 of record CAZMCC010000018.1, read on the forward strand.
CTTGACGCCCTTCGAGACGGGCCAGGATCCGACTCTGCTCATCCGAGGGGAGCTGCTCGAAAGCCCGGATCAGGCGTTCGCGCCGGTCGCGGGCACCGGGGGGGGCGGGGCGATCGGGACCGCCGCCTTTGCCGCCTTCGCCGCCACGCGGGCCACCACCAGGACCACCGGGTCCGGCGTCGGGGCCGCCGCGTCCTCCGGCGCCACCTGCGCCGCCCGGACCACCGGGGCCACCCGGTCCACCGGGACCGGCGCCGCGCTGGCCGACGCGTTGACGAACGTAGTTGTCCTCGCGCTCCTTCGCGCCCTTCTCGCGGAACTCGGCGAGACGGCCTTCAACATGCTTGCGCTGGGCGTCGTTGAGCTCAGCCCAGATCTTCGTGTGGATGTCCTCGATCTTCGGCGCGCCCTGCTCGATCTCGCGGAGACGGGCCCGGGCCTTCTCGCGCTTCGCGGCGTCGGGGCTGGACATTTCGTCGCCGTCCGGGCGTCCTTCGGGACGCCCTTCGGGACCGCCCGCAGGACGAGGCCCGCCCTGGCGGCCCGCCCCGCCTTCGCCGCGCGGAGCGCCGCCGCCATCGGGTCCGCCGGGGCGCCGGCCCTGGCCGGCGTCTTGACGCAGGCCGCGGAGCTCATCGGCGTGCTTCTTCATGTACTCCTCGCGAGAAGCGCGGAACGACTCGCCCATGGCGGTGAGGCGCTCCATCTGCTCGGGCGTGGCTCGCACATCAGCAGGAAGCTTGTCGTCGCCGAGCGAACGCAGCGCGTCGAGGAACACGCGGGGCGGGATGCGCTCGGCGCCCATGCGCTTGTCGCCGCCGGGGACGAATCCTTCGCCGGCGCCCGGCGGACGGTCGTCGCGAACGGCGGGTCCGCGGAGCTCGCCACCGCCGCGGCCACCTTGGGGCGGCGGGGGGCGATCGCCACGGCGTTCGGGCTGAGCCGCGGCGCCCGCGGCGAGGATCAGCGCGGCAGCGGCCGCGGCGAGCGTCGGGGTGAATCTGTTCAGGCGTGGCATCGTGGGTCCTCTCCAGTTCGGCCCCGCTCTTTCGGGGCACGGGTGTGTGCTCTTGACCATCGGCTAACGCGGCCCCCCGCGGGGGATTGCAGGGCACAATGGCGTTCTTTGTCCCCGAGCCGTCACGCCCGGCACGGCCCCCCGGGGCGTTTACCTACCATCGCCCGATATGCCCCTGACCAAGGACTCGATCCGTGAAGCCCTCCGGCGTGTAACCCACCCGGGACTTGGAAAGGACCTCGTCGCCGCCGACAGCGTGCGCAAGGTTGCCTATTGCGACGGGCACGCGAGCGTGACCCTCGCCGCGGGTGGCGCTGGGGGTATTTCCAGCGCCGAGCACCGGGCCCAGGTCACCCAGCACACGGTCGCGGCCGTACGCCTGCACGCCCAGCAGCAGGGCGAAGCGATCCAGAACGTGCACGTGGAGTTCGCCGGCGGCGAGGGGGCCGCGACGACGCTCCCGCAGTCGCCGCGCCCGGCGGCGAAGACGCCAGTCAACACCCAGCACCAGGCCGCGGCCTCGGCGCTCCCGGGCGTGAAGCACATCATCGCGGTCGGCGCCGGCAAGGGCGGCGTCGGCAAGAGCACCGTGAGCGTGAACCTCGCGGTCGGTCTCGCGCGGCGCGGGCACGCGGTCGGGGTGCTCGACGGCGATATCTACGGCCCCAGCCTCCCCACGCTGCTCGGCCTCTCCGCGCTCGACCCGGTCGTCATCGACACGATGCTGCAGCCGTTCTACGTGCACGGCGTCAAGGCCATGACCATCGGCCGCCTCGTCGACCCCGAAAAACCGCTGATCTGGCGCGGGCCCATGGCCCACGGGGCCTTCAAGCAGCTCACCGAGCAGACCTCGTGGGGCGAGCTCGACTACCTCATCATCGACCTGCCCCCCGGCACCGGCGACGTGAGCCTCACAATGGCTCAGCTGCTGCGGTTGACGGGCGCGGTGATCGTGTGCACGCCGCAGAAGGTGGCGCAGGACGACGCCGTGCGTGCGGCCCGGATGTTCCAGCAGCTGAACATCGACGTGCTGGGCGTGGTGGAGAACATGAGCACGTTCGTGGCGGATGATGTGTCGCCGCCCCGCGAGTACGACATCTTCGGCAAGGGCGGGGCGCAGACGATGGCGCAGCGGTTGGGCCTGCCCTTCCTGGGCGCGGTTCCGCTGTACGTGTCGCTGCGACAGAACTCCGACTCGGGGAACCCGACGGCGAACTTCCGCCCCGGGCCGCTCTCGCGCGACCTCGAGGCGCTGGTGACGAACTTCGAGAGCCAGGTGGCGCTGGCGAGCCTGCGCCAGAGTTCGAGCGTGCCGGAGTTGCGGATCAGCTGAACTGAACGAGCCGTGAGCGCGAGCTCACGGTGAACACTCGGTTGCGGTGGCGGGCCGCGCGAGCTGCACGCCCGGTCCCCGGGGTCGGTTTACCGTGAGCTCGCGCTCACGGCTCGTTCAAGGCACTTCAGGAAACCCCGGCAATCACCGCATAACCTCGGCGGTCCTCGCGCCGTGCGCAAGGCCGTCCACAACCCGAACACAGGGAGCACCCAGGGATGTTCGAATCGATCCGCGTTGTCTCCGGCAAGCAGTCTCCGCCGGAAGTGATCGTGCTGGGGGTGTTCCAAGGCGAGAAGCTCGACCCGGCGTCGCTCCGCTATGACGCGCAGAACTCGGTGCAGACCGCCCTGGGGCGGGCCGAGGCCACCGGCGAGGCCGGTCGGCTCGTCGAGGCGTTCGTCCCCGCTTCCAAGGGGTCGACCACCACGCGCCGCATCATCATCGCCGGCCTGGGCAAGAAGGACGCCTTCAGCCCCGGCGACCTGCGGAACACCGCGGCCGCCGTCGGGCGCCGGCTCGCCCAGACCAAAGAGAAGACCATCTCCGTCGAGCTCACCGGCCCGCTCCGCGAGGTGAAGGCCGACGCGATGGAGGGTGGCCGCGCCTTTGGCGAGGGCCTGGGCCTCGTCGGCTGGACCTGCGACAAGTTCAAGGGCAAGGGCACCGACGCCCCCAAGCGCACCAGCCTCGACGTCCAGAGCACCGACGACACGCTCGCGGCCGGCCTGGGCTATGGCCTCGCGCTCGCCCGCAGCACGAACCTCGCCCGCGACCTCAGCCAGACCCCCCCGAATGTCGCGACCCCGATGTGGATGGCCGAGCAGGCCGAGAAGCTCGCCAAGGAGCTGGGTCTGGGCTTCCGCGTCTTCTCGGGCAAGGAACTCGAGAAGGAGCGCTTCGCCGGCCTCATCAACGTCGGCAAGGCCAGCGAGAACAAGCCGTGCATGATCCGGCTTGAGTACACCCCCGGCGGCAAGGCCAAGGGCGCGACCACGGGCAAGAAGAAGTCGAACCGGCCGGAGACCGCCGTGCTCGTCGGCAAGACCGTGTGCTACGACACCGGTGGCCTCTCGCTGAAGGTCAACAACGGCATGGTCGGCATGAAGCGCGACAAGGACGGCGGCTGCGCGGTGCTGGGCGCCATGCACGCCATCGCCTCGGTCGTGAAGCCCGAGACGCCCGTCGTCGCGCTGCTCGCGGCCGCCGAGAACAGCATCTCCGAAGAGGCCTACCGCCCCGACGACGTCATCACCTACCGCAACGGCGTGACGGTCGAAGTCACGAACACCGACGCCGAGGGGCGCCTGGTGCTCGCCGACGCCCTCTGCTGGGCCTGCGAGATGGAGAACCCGGCGTTCATCGTCGAGCTCTCGACCCTCACCGGCGGCGTGGTCACGGCCCTTGGCTCCACCTTCGCCGGCATGTTCTGCGAGGACGACGCGTTGCGTCACCGCCTCGAGCAGGCGAGTGCGATCTCAGGCGAACGCGTGTGGCGGCTCCCCATGCACAAGGAGTACCGCGACATGATGAAGTCCCCCATCGCGGACCTCGTCAACAGCAACCCCAACCGCAAGGCCCACCCCATCCAGGGCGCGGCCTTCCTGTACAACTTCGTGAAGGACGGCATCCCCTTCGCTCACGTCGACATCGCCGGCGTGCACGCGACTGATGATGCGAGCGGGCCGTTCGTCAAGGGCCCGACGGGCTGGGGCGTGCGGATGCTGGCGGATTTGCTGGCGCAGGAGTGAGTTGAGGGCCGACGTGCCACCGAGGACGGGCTTTGACGTCCTCGGTGTTCTGCGATCACGCGGTCTTGTCCCGTTCACAATCGGCCGCGCCCGCGTTCGCAGCGCCTTCCTGCCTGCGTCACGATTCATCGATAGTGCAACTTCGAGAGAATCACCTGGTTCGCGGAGGAACACCGAGGACGCCAAAGCTCGTCCTCGGTGGCACGTCGGAGGAAAAAACGCCCGAACGCTGTGGTGCGTCCGGGCGTCGTCGTTGTGGCCACACAGGCCCGGTCCGCGACGACCTTCGTCGCGGTGTTCGAAGACAAAGACATCGAACATTTCCGCGGACAGAACGTCCGCGGCACTTTCACTCGAGGATCAGTTCAGGCGCGACGCCGACGCACCGCGAGCAGGCCGCCGAAGGCCAGGAGGCCCGCGGCGCCCGGGGCGGGGACGACGGTGAAGCGATCGAAGGTCGTGTACCCGGCGGAGACGGTGTCGAAGCCGGGGTTGGCGCCGGCGTTGATCGGGCCGGCGGGGATGGACTCGTTCGAGCCGAAGCCCGAGTCGCCGATGTACGCGACGAAGAAGTCGACGTTCGAGCCGGCGGCGAGGCCGAGGCTGGCGAGGGGGATGGAGTACTCGCGGAAGGGCTGGGAGCCGGTGCCGTCGAAGTCGAGGAAGGTGATGGGGCTGGGGTCGGCCTCGAGCTGGAAGAACACGGTGCCGAAGCCGCCGATGATGACGCTGAAGTCGGGGAGGAAGCCGGGGGCGTACTGGTCGTCGGCGTTGATGGACTGCTGGGTGCTGGCGCGGCGCCCGCCGTCGCCGTTGTCGTTCATGCCGGCGTCGGTGTACCCGCCGGCCCGGGTGTCGAGCAGGATGGCGGCGATGTTGTCTTCAAGGCCGGCGCCCATCTGGAAGCCGATGTACAGGTTGGAAGCGTCGGAGTCCATGTAGAGGACGCCGTTGCCGACGGTGCCGCCGAAGCCGGTGCCGCCGCCGCGGTAGCTGTACGTGTTGTTCCCGTACTCGGCGGGGTTGAGCACCTGGTCGCGGACGGCGCCGGCGGGCGTGGTGTCGACGCGGGTGTCAACGAGCTGCGCCTGGGCCGCCGAAGCGAGTCCGGCGACGACGATCAATCCGATTACGGCTTTCATACTCATCGCTCCTGGAATTCCGAACGGTCACTGGGAAGGAAGATCAAGAGCCGGCTCGGCGGTGTGGGCGACGCGCAAGCGCGTCCCGCCGAGCCGGCATCAAGATCACCTTGGTGGCTGTTGTACCGGCCGATTGGCCGGGGGCTCTTTCTCAATCACTCCGATCGAACCTCACAAGGATCGCACAGGTTCCCGGGAATTCAAGAGAATTCATCCAAACGGGGGGATTGGCTTCATCCTGTGTCAACGTTAAGTTTGCCTATCTTCGCGCGCGGGCTTGGTCCGGAAAGAACGACGGCCCGGGGGTCGCCCCGGGCCGTCGTGAGATGAAACTCGTTGCGGGGGCCCCCTAGCGGGCGGCCGCGATGGGGTCGGCTCTTAGCGGCCGACGGACTTCAGCGTTTCCTTCAGGCCCGGGACGGCCTCGGCGCCGGTGGGGACCTGGATGGTCGAGTTCGCGAAGTCGACCTCGCCGATGGGCTCGAAGCGCCCGCCCAGGTGCTGAGCGAGGAAGCCTTCGGCGACGCCGTAGAACGCCATGCGGTTCTCGGGGCGGGCGAAGCCGTGGCCCTCGTCGGGGAAGAGGACGTAGGTGACGGGGATGTTCTTCTTGGTCATGGCGGAGACGATCTGGTCGGCCTCGCTCTGCTTGACGCGGGGGTCGTTGGCGCCCTGGCCGATGAGCAGGGGCTTCTTGATCTTGTCGATGAAGTTGAGGGGGCTGCGGCTCTCGAGGAACTTCTTGCCTTCCTCGGTGCGGTCGTCGCCGACGCGGGTGTAGAACATCTCCTTCATCGGGCCCCAGTAGGGCGGGATGGTGGAGAGCAGCGTGACGATGTTGCTCGGGCCGACGATGTCGACCGCCGCGGCGAAGACGTCGGGCGTGAACGTCGCGCCGACGAGGGCCGAGTAGCCGCCGTAGGACCCGCCGTAGATGGCGACGCGGTTCTTGTCGGCGATGCCCTGCTCGACGGCCCAGTTGACGCTGTCAACGAGGTCGTCGTGCATCTTGCCGGCCCATTCCTTGTTGCCGGCGTTGAGGAAGTTCTTGCCGAAGCCGGTGGACCCGCGGAAGTTGACGCTGAGCACGGCGTAGCCGCGGTTGGCGAACCACTGGTGCTCGCCGTTGACGCCCCAGGCGTCACGGGCCCAGGGGCCGCCGTGGACGTTGAGGATCATGGGGACGGGCTTGTCGGGCTTGCCGGCAGCGTTGAGCTTCACGCCGGCGGGGAGGGTGAGGTAGCTGACGAGCTCGAGGTTGTCGCGCGACTTGATGACGACGGGCTTCATGGGCTGGAGGGCCAGGCCCTCGAGGCTCTTGCGGTTGGTGAAGAGGAACTTGGCCTGCTTCTTGGCGCGGTCATAGGCGAAGTACTTCACGGGGCCGTCGTCGACGACGAAGGCGACGAGCCAGCGCGAGTCGTCGAGCGTGCGGCTGATGACGTTCGCGTCGCCCGGGCAGGCCTTGGAAAGGACCTGGAAGTCGGACTCGACGTTCTTGTCGAGGAACTTCCACTGCGTGCGGGTGAAGGTGCTCGAGGTGCCCTCGATGGTGTTGTTCGTGGGGTGCATCATGACGCCGGCGATGTCGGCCTTGGCGTCCTCGGCGATGAGCTTCTTGTCGCCGTTCTTGATGTCGACGGAGAACAGGGCCGCGGTGTTGCGCCCGCGCGAGTCGAGCATGTAGAGGGTCGTGCCGGCCTTGTCGAAGCCGATGGTCGAGGTCGTGCTCGCGTCCTCGGCGGGGATGGTCTCGTCGGCGACCCACTCGCCGGGCTTGGCGCCGGGCTTGAGGATGTCGAGGCCGCCATGAGCGTTGAACTTCGCGGCGTAGCGGACCTTGTAGTCGTCGTCGACGGTGTAGCCGGCGAACTGCTCGTTGGTCTCGACGAGGTTCAGTTTGCTCGTGCGGATGTTGAGCCGGTAGATGTCGTGGAACTGGGCGTTGCGGTTGTTGAGCCCGATGAGGATCTCATCGGGGAAGCGGTGGCTGACGCTCTCGATCTGGGCGGTGGGGGGGAGCAGCTTGCCGTTGGGCAGCTTGACGGGCTGGCCGTCGGGCCCGGGGATGGAGTCGAAGGGGGTGAGGTCGGTCTTCTTGCCGCTGGAGAGGTCGATGCTGTAGATGCGCCAGTTCTCGTCGCCGCCCTCGTCCTGGAGGTAGAGGACGTGCTGGTTCGTGAAGGCCCAGAAGTACTGGCGGATGCCCCGCGACTTGTCGTCGGTGACGGGCTTGGCGGCGTCGGGGTTGTCGACGGGGCCGACCCACACGTTCAGCACGCCGTTGACCGGCGCGAGGAAGCTCAGGTGCTTCCCGTCGGGCGAGAGGCGCGGCGAGGCCCGGTCGGGGTTGCCGAACAGCACCGCTCGGGGGATGAGCGGGACGCTGCCCGCGGCGGGGGCCGGAGTGGGCTGCGCGGGGGTGGTGGTGGGAGTGTTCTGCGCCATCGCGGAGCCGCTCACGGCGGCGATGCACAACGATGGGACAAGCCAACGACGGATCGACATTCCATATCTCCGAAAGTTCCCCCGCGTCCCGTCCCTTTCCCCGCCAGCGATACGTGATACAGGGTAAGCGCGGCGGGGTTGAGGAAGAGAGCGGGCATGGCCGGGTCTTCCTGTGCCACGGATTGACGGCTTTGCGTCAATCCGTGTTCCTGGTCGCATCTTGAGCGGGGGGGGACACGGATTGGCCCGAAGCCGCCAATCCGTGGCACGTAGGTCACGCGGATGAGGTGCCCAGCTCCACAAACTGTCGCGCCGCGTCGGCAAGGGCGGCCGACCGAGCCGCCGGGGAGCTCACTACCGCGCTGAGTTGCTGCAGCCAGCCGGCGAGCTCCGCCTGCGATGCGGGGGGTCCGCCCGCCTCCGCGGGATACTCGGACAGCAGCGTCAGCGCCAGCTCAAGGGCCGCGGTTGCTTCCGCGCTGGGCGCGAGCATGTAGAGCACTCGGATTGCCGAGAAGTAGTAGTGACGCCCGCGCGGCAGGGACTGCGCGCCCTGCTGCGCGACATCGCCCAACTCCTGAACGGCCAGTTGCGCCATCGCCACGACCCGCTGCACGAGCGGGTGTACGGGGGGCTCAGGGTGACGAGGAGAATCTTGGTTCACGGCGTTGTCGACACGCCAATCGGGGCGTGGCACTTGGGGCACTCGGTGATGTCCGAGAGCCCGCGGAGGTCGAAGCCGCAGGCGGCGCAGCGCGGGGCCCGGTGGGTGAACCGCGTGAGGGCCCGCTTGGCGATCGCCGCGATGATGATCATGACCAGGAGCGCGAGCCCAATGGTGGCGTAAGGCACCCACCACGGGGCGGCGGTCTTGAGCGCGTCCTTCGAGAGCGTGTCGGTCGCCATGTGCAGCGAGTGCCCGATGTAGACGGCCAGGAACGTGCGCGGAGCCATGCCGATCGCAGTGCCGACGAAGAAGATCCACAGGCGCACGCCCGTGCTCGCCATGACGAGGTTTGTCAGGGCGAATGGCGAGTTGGGGGGCACGCGCAGGAGGGTGACGATGCCGAGCGTCTTGAGCCAGCCGTGGCCGATGAGCGCGTCGCGCACGACGCGGGCCTTGGGCTTGGAGTCGATGGTCGTCTGCACGCGGTCGCGCGCGACCGTCTTGGCGACGGAGTAGCCGATGACCGACGCCCCGACAAAGCCCGCGAGCGCCGCGGGGAACCCCGACGCGAGCCCGAAGCACCACCCGGCGAGGATCGCCTGCGTGTACGTGGGCAGCAGCCCCAGCCCGGCGGTGACGATGAACAGCCCGATGTAGATCCAGATCGCCGAGGGGCCGAAGCTCTGCAGTTTCTTGGAGACCGTGTCGAGGTACACGAGCATTGTCGTGCCGACGATCGCGGGCATAAACGTCCAGAAGGCGCCCAGGACGCCGGCCGGGCCGAGCTGGCGCAGGAGCCCCGACGCCGTGGTGGGTTCGTCCGCCGCGGGGACTTCCGCGGGAACAGGGGGGGATGTGGGGCTCTGTGGCCCGGTCTCGGTGCTCATGATCGGCGGATCATTGGCCCGGCGGACGTGAGAGCAAGCTGGCGATGGCTACTTGGGGCCGGGCTCGGCGGGTTTCTCGGGCCCGGGTTCGGCGGGCTTCTCGGCCGGGTCTCCTTCCGCGGGCGCATCGTCCTTGGCGGGAGCATCGTCCTTCGCCGGCGCGTCGCCGGGCGCGGGGGGCGCAGCAGGGGGGGCGGGGGCGGCGGGCTTGGGCTCGGCGTTCACGTCGTCGCCGCGGAAGTGGCGCATCATGTCGCGCATCATGAGCTGCCCGCGTGAGCGCTGCTGCGGGCTGGCGTTGCCGCCGACCTCGAAGTTCATGAACTCGAAGACCCGTCCGAGGGCCTGGGCCGGGGGGTTGAACTTGCCGCTCTCGACGGCCTTGCGGTCGCGCTCGGCCTGCTTGCGCACGTCGGCGAGCCGCTCCTCATCGCTCTTCTTGCTCTGCTCGCCGGCGAGCGACTCCATCATCTTCGTGAACTCGAGGAACGTGTCGTCGAGGTAGTCGCCGCGCCCGTCCGACGGCACGGTGTCGTACTCCTTGGCGAACTCGTCCCACACGTCGATCGCCATGTGGCTCACGTTCTTCATGAGCTGCTTGCGGGCCTTCTCCTCGAGCGTCGTGGCGAACATCGCCATCATCGCCGAGTCGCCCGACGACATGTTCTTCATCCGCTCGACCATGTCGGCGATGAGCGCGAGGCGCTCCTTGACCGGAAGGTTGTTGAAGTCGTCGTTCAGCCAGGCGAAGTTGAGGACGAGGTCCAGGTCGTCCTCGAGGAAGTCGGGCTGTGGCATCGGGCGCAGCGCGAAATAGAGCCCGATGCCCCCGCTGATGACCAGCACCGCCGCGAGTGCCATCGCCAGCCGCTTGTGCTGACGCACCGCGGCTCCCAGCGTCCGCAGCGCATCGCGCGAGGCCGAGGCGTGCGCGCGGGCCGGCGCCGTGGGCGGAGCGCCCGCCGGCGGCGCCGGGTCTTCCAACAGGCTCGGCAGCTTGTGATCCGCGGCCGGGTGCGGGGCGTGCGGGGTCAGCGGCGAGAGCGGGGGCATGGGAGGTTGGGCGATGGTCATCGGAGGAACTCCGCGAGAGAGATGGGATCACGGCGGGGGCAGGGGAATCTCACGCCGCCCGCCGAAACGAAGCAGGTCCGCGACGAGGTTGCCCCACAGGTCGTCCCCCTCTTCGGCGAAGTCGGTGGCCCAGTCGGCCCGGAAGTCCTGCAGGTACATCGCGTTCTTCTTCGGGCCCTTGGCCCGCCCGGGGTGCCAATCGTCCTGGTCGATGAGCACCGGCATCTTGGCCCACCGCGGCATGCGCAGAGTCTGCGTCACCGCCTGGGCCTGGTTCGTGATGAACAGCGACTCGGCGAAGAACATCAGCAGGCCGGGGAAATACTCGTAGCTCACGCCGTCGGTCGCCCACACCGGCCGGAACGCCGTCACGCTGTCCTTGCCCGTGATGTCGGAGGGGCAGCGGTACGGGTCGTAGGCCTCGAAATAGCCGGTCTCCGGAGGATTGCGCACGGGCGCGGGCACGTCGAGATACGCGGCCATCACGTCGAGCAGCGAGGGATCGCTCGGGTCGCCCTCGCCGTGCAGCGGGCGCACGAGTGGGAGGATGTCGTCCGAGTCGTTCATGTACAGCGCGAGGCCGGTGCCGAAGGCCTTCAGATTGGTGAGGCACTTGAGCCGGCGGGCCGACTCGCGCGCCTGCCCGAACGCGGGCAGCGCGATGCCCAGCAGCAGCGCGATGATGCAGATCACCACCAGCAGCTCGATGAGCGTGAAGCAGCGCCGGCGGACGGCCTTGGCGGCGGCGGTGGCGAGGAAGGTGGGGTGGGTGTGGGGCATAGTTCGGATCGGGGAAAGTCCAACGCCGAGCGAGAAGGCCCGGTTCATAAGGTCTAACGCCCGAACCGCGCTCTGGTTGCAGACCAGTACCCGAACATACCAGCGCCCGGCCTTCGGGGCAATCCCCGAAGTGCCGCGTCAGCTGACCGTCGCCCCCTCTCGGATCGCCCGGGCCAGCTCGTGGTTGAGCGCGTGCCCCGAACGGTGGGCGACCACCCGCCCCACGATCGGCCCACCCACGAGCGCAAGGTCACCCACGAGGTCGAGCAGCTTGTGGCGTGCCGGCTCCTCGGACAGGCGCCAGGAATTGTCGATTGGGCGCCCGTCGTCGCCGATCACGAGCATGTCCGCGGGCGTGAGGTGGGCAAACAGCCCGGCTTGGCGGGCCGCGAGCGCCTCGGCCAGCAGGCTGAACGTCCGCGCCGGCGCGACGCTCGTGATGAAGTCGCCGCCCCCGCCCGCCGACGGACTGGCCGCGATCGTGACGCGGGCCGATTGGCGCGGGATCGGGGCGGCCGCCCCGTAGTCGAGCGTGTACTCGGCCTCGAGCCGTGCCGGGCCCGAAGGGTCGCCCGGCGGCAGCGCCTCGATCCGGGCCGAGCCGGCCTCGACCACAATGGGCTTCGTGATCGTGTACGTCGGCGGACGCGGGCCGGGGCGCGTGACAAGACCCGCGGCAAGCAACGCCCGCACAAACGGCTCCGCCGAGCCGTCCATGATCGGGACTTCCGGCCCGTCGAGCTCGATGTCGGCCGACCAGATCCCCAGCCCCGCGAGGGCCGCGAGAAGGTGCTCGGTGGTCAGCACGGCGGGAGAGGCGGGGGAACCGGGGTTGGCGAGCACGGTGTTGTGCCCGCTGGGGACCAGCTGGTCCGGGCGGGGCACGATGGTCCCCATCGCCGGGGCGTCGGCGCGCGAGAACCGGAATCCGGGGGTGTCGGCGGTCGAGGGCCGGACGATGAGCGTCGCGGCCGCCCCGGTGAAGATCCCGACGCCGCGGATCACGGCGGCGCGAAGCAGTGTGCGGCACGCATGCGCGGCCTCGGGCGGGGTCGGTGGCGTCGGTGCGGCTGGCACGGGGCCAAGCGTAGCGATCGAGGTGTCCGTCGTCGCGGGGCCTTCGGTCTCGCGACACATTCCCGTGGCGTTGGCGGCCGCGTTACTCGCCCTTGGTGTCTTTAGGGGCCTTGGGCAGGTGGTCGGTCCGGTCGCTGTAGGCGTCCGGCCGGTGCTCGACCTGGTGGGCGCCTTCGGCGAGGCGCTTGAGATGGCGCATGTACGCGGGCAGCTGATTCACGGCCGCCCAGGTGCGGAGCTGCTGGGCGTGCGGACGCGCCGGGAACCCGAGCCACGTCTCTCCGGGCGGGACGTCGCAGATCACCCCGGTCTTGGCGGCGATGGTCGCTCCGTCGCCGATGGAGACGTTGTCGGCGATCCCGACATGCCCGCCGATCCGCACGCCGTTGCCGATGGTGACCGATCCGGCGATGCCCCCCATGGCGGCGATGACGCACGAACGTCCGACGCGGACGTTGTGGGCGATCTGCACGTGGTTGTCGATCTTGGTGCCGGCGCCGATGACCGTCGCGCCGAACTTGCCGCGGTCGACGCAGGTCGTCGCGCCGATCTCCACGTCGTCGTGGATCTCGGCCGTGCCGATGTGCGGGACCTTGATCAGGCCTGTCGACGTGGGCAGGAACCCGAACCCGTCCGCCCCGATCACCACGTTGGCGTGCAGGATGCACCGGCGCCCGATCGCGCACCGGTCATAGATGCACACCCCCGGGTTGAGCACCGAACCCTCGCCCACGCTCGAGCCCATCCCGACGTGCACCCGCGCGACCAGCACGGCGTTCTCGCCGATGGTCGCGCCCGCCAGCACGGAGCACTGCGGGCCTACGTGCGCCGACGCGGCGACCCTTGCACTCGGGTCGACCACCGCCGTGGGATGGATCCCCGGCGGACGCGCCGCGGGCGTTGGCGCCGCGATCTCGAGCAGCTTCACCAGCGCGAGGTCCGCGCTGTCAACGACGATCAGCGCCCGCTTCGACTCGTCGTGCCCCGGCACGTCGATGCCGCGCGAGACCAGCGCCGCGCCCGCTTTGCTCCGCTCCCACTGCGGCGCGAATTTCGACGAGCGGATGAACGAGAGGGACCGCTCGCCCGCGGCTTCGAGCGTGTCGAAGGAGGTGAGCACCACGTCGGCGGGCCCGACGAGCGTGCCGCCCACGGCGTGCGCGACCGCGCCGCTGGTGTACGAGATGCCCGGCTTGGCCGGCTGGCTCATGCGAATGGCGTCCGTGGAGGCTCGGGGGGGGGTGGGGGGTCGGGGGGAGAACGAACTTACGGGGTCTTCTTCGCGCCCGAGCCGCCGGCGTTCCCGCCCGCGGGGACGTTGGCCTTGTACTGGTTGTTCATGTACGTGATGACCTCGGCCGTGATGTCGAGCTGCGGGTCGACGTACATCATCTTCTTCGCGGAGGCGAATCTGTCAACGTCCTTCTTCACCACGCCCTCGGGGATCGCGGCCGTCTCGTCGCTGGCGAGCACCATGTGGTAGCCGTTCTTCTTGGCGATGGCCTCGCAGGCCGCGTCGATGGAGTTGTAGAGGTCGCGGGCCATGTCGCCCTCTTCGATCGCGAGCAACTGCTTGCTGACCTCCATCTCGACGCGGGCGTTGGCGAAGAGGCGGGCCCGCTCGGCCACCTTGGCCTTCTTCTCCGGGACGTCGCCCATGATCTTGATGTCCTTGTCCAGGGCGGTCAGCTGGGCCTGCATCACGTCGAGCTTTTTCTGGGCGTCGTCGACGCGGGCCTTGAGCGCCTCTTCCATCACAACCCGCTGCGAAAGCCCGCCGAAGACCTTCTCAAGGTCGACGACGGCGACCACCGCCGGGGGAATCGCCATACGAGCGCCCAGCGCGAGCATGAACGCCGCCAGCACGCACAGGACCAAGGTCGCGGGCACAACACGTTTGGGGGTCTTCAGCATGGCCGGATGGTACGGGGTCGGGGGTGACGGGGATATCGGGCGTGCCGGGTCTCGGGTCCCAGCCCCGGCATCCCCGACATGCCCCATACCCGGGCTCCCGGCCTTTAGAACGGCAGGTCCAGCGCGAACGAGAACAGCTGCTCCTCGTCCCCGTCCTGCTTCATGATCGGGAAGCCCAAGTCGAAGGCGAACGGGATCGGCGAGAGCATCGGCACGAAAAGGCGGATACCCGCGCCGATCGACACGCGGTACTCGTCGAAGCCCGGGCTGTCGGTCACGGTGCCCGTGTCGGCCCAGGCCGCCACCGAGACGATGTCCTGGTAGATCGGCTGCGTGATTTCGGTCCCGAAGAAGAACATCCACGTCCCGCCGACGGGGTCGTCGCCCTGGGTTCCGGTGTCGTTGCGGATGCCCTTGGGGCTGATCGTGCGGAAGTCGAACCCGCGGAACGACCGCCCGCCGAGGTAGTACCTCTCGTACACGGGCACGTCCTGGTCGTCCTGCGGGATGTACCCCAGCTGCGTGCTGAAGCTGAGCACGGTGGTGTAACCCAGGAAGTCCTCGTAGACCGGCAGGAACAGCGTGTGCTGCACGCTCATGCGGCTGAACGTGTAGTCGCCGCCGCCCAGCGCGCCGAACTGATCGGCCGCGAGCTCCAGGCGCGTGCCGCGGGTCGGGCGGAAGTTGCTGTCGACCGTGGTGCGGGTGAGCGCGAGGCCGACGCTGTTGATCCAGGCGGGACCCTCCGAGTCGAAGACGTCGACCGGCGCGTCCGCGTCGATCTGGCTCAGCTCCACGTTCTCCATGCGGAGCGGGAGCGACGCGACCCAGCGCTCGCCGAAGCGGCGACCGAGCGCGACCGTGCCGCCGTAGCGCTGCTCGTCGTACTGTTTGTACCTGCGGATCCAGTAGCGGGCGGTGGCCGAGCCGGAGTAGTTGCTCTCGAACAGGTACGGCTCGCCGAGCGTGATCGAGTAGTTCTGGACCTGGGTGCCCGGAGCAATACTCAGGACGAAGTTCTGCCCGGCCCCGCGGAAGGCCTTGCCCTTGATGAGCTCCTCGAATGAATCGGGCGTGTCCGCGACGTCGAAGTTCCTCTGCTGCAGCCGGAACTGGCCGATGAGCCCCTGGTCGCTCGAGACGCCGACGATGAACCCGACGCTGCCGGTGTTCGTCTCCTCGACCTCCACGAGCACGTCGCGGTAGCCGGGGTTCAAGGGGTCCTCGCCCTGGATCGTCGTCTTCACGCTCGACATCGGCGTGCCCGAGCCCTGGAACAGGCGCAGCCGCTCGATCCGGTCCTTGCTCTCGGCGAGCTTCACCGTGTCCAGCGGGCGCTCCGGCTTCACCTGGATCTGCCGCCGGATCACCTTCTGCTGCGTCAGCTCGTTGCCCTTGATCTGCACCAGCCCCGTCTTGAACGGCTTGCCCTCGCGGATCAGCAGCAGCAGGTCCACCTGCGGCGATCCCGGGTCGCGCTGCTCGAGCCGGATCACCTGCGCGTCCACGTACCCCAGCTGCCCGTACGCGTCGCGCACACGCTTCACCGACCGCTCCAGCCGGTTGATCGAGTACACGTCCCCCGCCTTGATCTCCATCAGCCCCGCGATCTGGGCACGGCTCACCACCACCGGCGCTTCGTCCGACGGGCGCCCCGTCGCCGGGTCCGCCAGCACCGCCTTCACCGACCGCAGCGTGTACAGCGGACCCTCGTCCACCACGAACATGACGACGGCCTCTTTCTGGTCCGGGCTCGGGCGCACCATCCGGTCGGCCCGCACGTCCAGATACCCGCGGTCGTGGTAGAACTTGACCACCGCCTGCACGTCCTGCTCGAGCACGTCGTCGTCCAGCGGGCCCGTCTCGAAGATGCCCCAGACTTTCGTCTTGACCGCCGGGCGCAGCTCGCGCGACGTGAACGCGTTGTTGCCCTCGAAGCGGATGTCGGTGACCTTGATCCGCTCGCGCTCCCGGATCTTGAACAGCACGACGCCCTTGAGCTCCTCCTGGTCGATCTCCACCTCGACGAGGTAGTACCCCTTCTTGCGGTACAGGTCCTTGAGCCGGCGGGCCGCCCGGTCGAGCTGAAACGCGTCGGCCGTCTGCCCCTTGAGCAGCTCGACCTCGTTGCGCAGGTCCTCCACCGGAATCTCGCGGTTGCCGGTGACCATGACGTCCTCGATGACCATGGTCTCGACGACCTTGAAGATCACGTTCACCGTGCCGTCGTCGACCGATTGCACGCGCGCATTAATCTCGCGGAACACGCCCAGGCGGGTGAGCCGCTGAACGTCGCGCCGGATCTGGGCGGGGCTGAGCGGCTGGCCCGGGCGCACCCGCACCTGGTTCATCACCAGGTCGCGGTCGATTTTCACCAGCCCGTCGAAGGTGACCTCGCGGATCGGGCGCCCCTCGAACGGAATCAGCGCCGGGTCGGCGTCGCCCTCTTCATCGGCGGACGGCTCGGCCGGGCGCGTCGTGGCCGCCGGCCCAGATGAAGTCGGCGTAGATGAAGCCGGCGTAGATGAAGCCGGAGGCGTGGGGGACGCCGGCGCTGGCGGTCCTCCCGGCTGTCCCAGCGCCAGTCCGGCAAGAGCCAACAGCGCGGCCACACCCAGCGGGCGGGTGAGCGATACGCGGGCAGAAGTGGGGCGGGAAGGTCCGATCACGCGAGGCGGGACGATACCCGCCGGAGCGGGGGTTCACAACTCCCAATCTTGACCACACAAACCGGGGTGTGGGGTTGAGTTCACCAGTGAGATCGGGTATGCTCACGCCCCCGGGCCCCGCCGCCCGCGCGTCCCCATGATCGAGACGCGGAATTTCCCCACCATCCTGACTTTGTCGCCATGACTGCGGCACGCATCGAGGTGTACCGATCTCGCGAGCGCATTGCCGCATCCTGCCGCGTCGTACCTCTCGCCGAATCGGCCTCTTGACCGCCGGCTCAGTTTCTGTCGCGACCGGCCTGGCCCTTGCCTGGGACGCCGTTGAGCCCGCCGTGATCCGCGCCGTCCCCACCGGCGGCTTCGTCCTGATCGTCGCCATGGTCGTCCTCCCGGTGGTGCTCATGGCCCTCGCCGGGGCGTCCACGCTCAAGCACCGCGGCACCGCTGATACAGACATCTCGCACGACATCGAGACCGCGCGCCCCGTGCCCGCGCTCGCCGGCGTCGTGCGTCACGAACGTCACGGGGGCGATCGCCACGAGCGCCCCCACTCGCTTCGCCCCCAGCGCTCGCGCACGGCCCACCGTGCGCTCGAGGCCGGCGACGGGTTGACGGAGATCTAACGCGGGAACACGGGTCTCCGGCCTGCTGGAGGAGCAGGCCGGACCCGTCCCCGCGATTCGAGGGCGGACTCTGGTCAGGAGAGACCAAGGCCCCGCTGGACGAAGGAGAGAGCGAGCGCTCCCGCGAAGCGCTCGCACGGAACGCAGCCCGGGTCGGCCTTGAAGCCGGCTCGGGCTCGTCTGTTTTTGGGGGCTACTTCTGATGTGGGTTGTGCCTGAACGAGCCCGCGTGCGCAAGCACCGGGTGAACGGCGCCGAGGGCAACGCCGTCGGACTTATCGATCCCGTCCCGCGCCGCAAGGTTCACCGTGAGCTTGCGCTCACGGCTCGTTCAATCGTTACCGCGGCAGCGTCACCGGCATCACCACGTACAGGAAATCGCTCGCCGCCGAGCGGATCAGCCCCGGCTTGTCCGGGCCCTTGAGCTCGACGATCACCTCGGCCTCGTCGCACACCCGCAGCACGTCCGCGATGAACGCCGGGTTGAACGAGATCTCCAGGTCGTCGCCCTCGTAGCCGTTGAGCTGGACGTCGATCTCCGCCTCGCCCATCTCGGGCGCACGGCTCGACAGCGTGAGCTTCTTCGTGTCGGCCTTGAACGTCATCCGCACGCCGCGCGACTCTTCGTTCGTGAGCACCGACGCCTTGCGCACCGCGAGGCTCAGCTCGTCGCGCCCGGCCTTGACGGTGCGGTTCTGGTCCTTGGGGATCACGTCCTCGTACGGAGGGAACGCGCCCTCGACGAGCGTCGACGAGAGAACCGCACGCGGCGCGACCGGCTTCTTGCCCTGGGCCGCCGGCTCGAACGCGAAGAAGATCCGGTTTTCGGTGACGGCGACGCGGACCTGCTCCTCGTCGTCGGCCCTGAGCTTGCTGAGGATGTTCAGGGCCTTGCCGGGGATGATGCACGACACGGCCGCCGCACCCTTCTCGGCCCCCGACAGCGTGGCCCGGGCCACGGCGAGCCGGCGTCCGTCGGTGGCGACCATCTCGAGCTTCTTCCCGTCGCGCTTCAGCAGCACGCCGTTGATCGCGTACCGCGAAGTCTCCCGGGCCGTCGCGAACGAGGTCCGCGCCACGAGCGAGAGCAGCGCCCCGGACGTCTGGCTGAAGGTGGTCCGCGGCGCCTCGGCGTCGGTGCCGGCGATGATCTTCGCGAAGTCGGGCACCGGCGGGTACTCGCTCGCCGGATAGCCCAGCACGCGGAAGTGCGCGTTCTGCCCGCGGATGTGCAGCGTGTCGCCCCCGCCGCCCGAGCCGGAGCTCGTCTCGAGGTTCAGGGTCGGCTCGCCCTCCTCCGCCGACACGATGCCGCGCAGCTTGTCGGCCGGCACAAGGGCCTGGCCGGGCTCCACGACGTCGACATTGGCGAGGCTCACGACCAGCGACGTTTCGCCGTCGGCTCCGGTGAGCGTCAATTCACCCACGCCCCCGGCCCCGGCGCCCTTGGTGGCGACGATTTTGATGCACGAAAGCTGCGGCGTAGGCGTGCGGGAGGGAACGACGGCCGCGACGAGGTTGACCCCGTCGAGCAGCGCTCCGCGATCACAGACGACCTTCATTTGGCGGGTGCTCCTCTGGGGCGCCGAAACGCCCGGATGAGTGTACCGCGCCCACCCACGGCCCGGAGGCCCTATCCGTAGAAGTTCTCCGGACCCTACCCCCCAAGCCGTAGGCCCCCGGCGGCCCGTTATCGCGCGGAACTTGCCGGGCCTCTCCTGCGGATCGTGTGGCGTCCGAACCGGGGTGGGGTAGATTTATGGGGCCGTGTCGCCGTGGGCGCGCGGCGATTGCCCAATGGAAAGGGCCGATGTAATTCATCCCGGCGTTGCCCGCCATCGTGTCCGGGCGACATTTGGATGGGAGCGGCGGCCCAACGAGAGACATTGTCGACGGATCGAACCGTCGGCTTGGAGGTGTTATGTCGAGCATCAAGACAGCGTGGCAGGGACTTCTCAGCATCACGGCCTGTGCGGCAGCCCTCGGCGGCGCATCGGGCGCCCTGGCCCAGGAAAAGCCCCAGGGCCCCACGAACATGGACACGGTCCGGGTGGCGGCCGGCCTCACCCTCCCCGTCTACGCCACCAACGCGTTCCCCACCGACTTCAACCGAATCTTCGTTGTTGAGCAGCGCTCCGGCACCACCGGACGCATCCGCATCGTCAACAACCTCTACGGCACCCCGGCCCTCGCCGCCACGCCCTTCATCAGCATCTCCCCCGTCGCCACCGGCAACGAAGAGGGCCTCCTGGGCCTCGCCTTCCACCCCGACTATGCCAACAACGGCTACTTCTACGTCTACTTCACCAACTCCAGCGGCAACAACGTCATCCGGCGTTACCGCGCCAACGGCCCCAACTTCGCCATCGCCACCACCGCCGACACCGCCACCGCCAGCGATGTCATGACCATCAGCCACCCCACCCAGAGCAACCACAACGGCGGCTGGATGAGCTTCGGCCCAGACGGCTACCTCTACATCGCCACCGGTGACGGCGGCTCCGCCAACGACCCCCCGGGCAACGCCCAGAACGTCAACGAACTCAAGGGCAAGATGCTCCGCATTGACATCGACGGCGCCGATAACCTCCCCGGCAACGACGACGACGACGGCGACGTCGACGTGCCCCCCTCCACCAACGGCTACACCAACCCCGCCGACAACCCCTTCTTCGGCGCCACCGCCGGACGCGACGAGATCCTCTGCGTCGGCCTCCGCAACCACTGGCGCAACGCCTTCGACCGCGAGACCGGCGACCTCTACATCGCCGACGTCGGCCAGAACGCCTGGGAAGAGATCAACGTCCGCGAGTTCGACGTCCCCACAACCCCCGTCACCAACTACGGCTGGCGCTGCATGGAAGGCACCGTCTGCACCGGCCTCACCGGCTGCACCTGCAACGGCCCCGCCCTCACCCTCCCCGTCCACACCTACGGGCACACCGGCGGCGCGTGCTCCCTCACCGGCGGCGAGGTCTACCGCGGCTGCTCCATGCCCGACATGCAGGGCCTCTACTTCTACGCCGACTACTGCTCCAACCAGATCTTCTCCTTCCGCTACGACCGCGCCACCAACACCATCAGCGAACTGACCAACCGCACCGCCGAGCTCGCGCCCGGCGGCGGCCTCTCCATCGGATCCGTCACCAGCTTCGGCCTCGACGCCTACAACGAGGTCTACATCGTCGACCAGGGCGGCGAGCTCTACCGCATCATCCCCACGCCCCCGCCCCCGGGCCCCGACTGCAACGCCAACGGACGCAACGACGCCTGCGACCTGCTCGCCAACCCCGCCGCCGACTGCAACGACAACGGCACGCTCGACTCCTGCGACATCGTTTCCAACCCGGCGCTCGACTGCAACAGCAACGGGTCCATCGACTCCTGCGAGATCGCCGCCAACCCCGCGCTCGACTGCGACGCCAACGGCGCCCTCGACTCCTGCCAGATCGCTTCCAACCCAGCGCTCGACTGTGACGGCAACGCCACCCTCGACAGCTGCGAGCTCGCCGCCAACGACTGCAACGAGAACGGGACCCTCGACGCCTGCGACATCTCGGCCAACCCCGCCCTTGACTGCGACACCAACGGGACCCTCGACTCGTGCGAGCTTGCCGAGAACGACTGCGACAAGAGCGGCACCCTCGACGCCTGCGACATCGCCGCCGACCCCACCCTCGACTGCGACGACAACGACACCATCGACTCCTGCGAACTCGCCGAGCACGACTGCAACCAGAACTCCACGCTCGACGCCTGCGACATCGAGGCCGGCGCCTCCCGCGACTGCTTCGACTTCGACGCCCCGCAGGTCCCCGGCGGCCCCTACGTCGCCGGCGGCGCCAACGGCATCCCCGACGAGTGCGAGTGCGTCGCCGACTGGAACCGCGACGGCGTCTCCAACTCCGCCGACGTCGGCGAGCACATCAACACCTTCTTCGCCGACGACGCCACCGGCGGCAAGACCCTCGGCGCCGACATCGACTGCAACGGCGTCTCCAACTCCACCGACGTCGGTGAGTTCATCAACATCTACTTCGCCGCCCAGGCCGGCCAGCTGCCCTTCTCCGGCTGCACCCTCTGATCTGACCCTCGGTTGACATCAACAAGAGCCCGTCCTGTCGTGGGACGGGCTCTTTTCTTTGGGTGATCGCGGAACGAGCCCTGAGCGCGAGCTCAGGGTGAACGTTCGCTCGCGTGAGTCGCGCCGGCGAACCGACCGTAACCGTACCGGTGCGGTTCACCCTGTGCTCGCGCACAGGGCTCGTTACGCGTCGTATCCCAGCCGTTCGATCAACCGCGCCTTCTTTTCTTTGGGTGATCGCGGAACGAGCCCTGAGCGCGAGCTCAGGGTGAACGCTCGCTCGCGTGAGTCGCGCCGGCGAACCGACCGTAACCGTACCGGTGCGGTTCAC
>CAZMCC010000018.1:36855-43930 GCA_964564695.1 uncultured Phycisphaeraceae bacterium
CGCGCACAGGGCTCGTTACGCGTCGTATCCCAGCCGTTCGATCAACCGCGCCTTCACGCCCGCCCACTCCTCGTCCAGGATGCTGAACATGGCCGTGTCCCGCACGAACCCGTCGACCACGATCATGTGGCGCCGCAGCATCCCCTCGAACGTCGCCCCGAGCTTGAGAATCGCCGCACGGCTGTGCATGTTCCGGGCGTCGCACTTGAGCTGCACGCGCACGCACCCGAGCGCCTCGAATGCGTGGCGCAGCAGCAGAAGCTTGCACTCGGGGTTCACGCCCGTCCCGCGCACGTTCGGCGCGTACCACGTGAACCCGATCTCGACTCCGCGATGTTCGGGGCGGATGTCGAGGTAGCTCGTCGACCCCAGGGCAGCCCCGCTCGCCCGGTCGCGCACGAGATACGCCACGCGACTGGACGCGAACTCGCGCTGCAGATGCTCGCTCACGGCGTCGGGCGTCCACGCCGCGGGCGCCGCCAGGAAGTACCGGAACGTGTCCGGCGGCGTGACCGCGAAGAGCTCCCCCGCGGCCGCGGCGCTGTTCGCCTTGTCGATGCGCTCAGGCGTGACGGTGCGCCCGGGCGCCACCGTCCACGTCGACGGGTTCGACCAGGCGGCTGCCCAAGCCCCTCGCTCACGCTCGGGGTTCGTTGCGCTCATCGCCGATAGAACCCCGCCGCGTCCTTCGTGAACTTCTCCAGGTCCGCCCGGCGCAGGTACATCATGTGCCCCGCCCGATAGAACGTCTGCGAGATGTTCTTCCGCAGCGTCGCGTCCAGGTCCATGTGATCGACCGTGTACCTCGCCGCGAAGTGCGGCGTCGCCAGGTCGTAATACCCGCTCATCACCAGCACCCGCAGGTTCGGGTTCTGCGTCATCGCCCCGCGCAGCGACTCGCTCACGTTCACGTACCGCCCGTTGTACGCCCCGAAGTTCCACGGCTGCACCCGCCCGGTGAGAATCTCGTACGGCACGTCGCTCTCGTACTTCAGCTCCGCCCGCATGTACGCGTTGAGCCCGGCCGTGAACGGCCCCTGCACCACCGAGTAGCTGGGGTCATAGTCCGGGGCATTCCCGACGCCGCGCCGGTCGAGCCCGGTGTAACGGCTGTCGAAGCGACCGACGGTCTTGCCGTCGTTGCGGAGCAGCTCCTTGCAGAACTCCTGGATCTGCGGGCGCAGGTCGGCCTTGAGCAGGTAGTCCTCGCTCAGGCCCGTGAACTTTGAGAGCTGGCGCGCCACCTCGACCCGCTTCGCCGGCTCGAGGTCCGAGCCCGCCGCGAGCGCGAGCACGTACTCCGTCGACGCCCACTTCTCGACCTCCGCGAGCGTCTTCTCCAGGTCCGCGTCGAGCGGTGCGGCGAGCTTCTTGTGGTGCCACGCCGTCGCGGCGTATGTCGGCAGGTAGGTCCAGTACGGGAGGTCGTTCCCGACCTCGAACCGCAGCGTCTGGAAGTTGAGCACCGGCGAGATGAGCAGGATGCCGTTGAGATAAATCCCCAGCGACCCCTGCAGCTCGCGCGAGAGGGCCGCGGCCCGCGTCGTCCCGTAGCTCTCGCCCGCGAGGTACTTCGGGCTCTCCCAGCGCAGGTTGCGCACGAGGTACAGCCGGATGAACTCCGCCACCGACCGCGCATCCTCGTCGAGCCCGTGGAACTGGTGCGGGTCTTCCCCCTCCACCGCACGGCTGTACCCCGTGCTTACCGGGTCGATGAACACCAGGTCTGTGAACTCGAGCCAGCAGAACTCGTTGTCGACCAGGCTGACGGGCCCGGGGAGCATCTCCCCGTCGTCCCCCATCTTGATCCGGCGCGGCCCCAGCGCCCCCATGTGCAGCCACACGCTCGACGACCCCGGCCCGCCGTTGAACGCGAACGTGATCGGGCGGGCCGCCCGCTGCTCGCGCGGCAGTGCATCAACAGAACCACCTGCGGCAGCAGGCGGTTGTGCGCCCGTGGCGTCCCCGGCCGGCGGCGCGGGGGTCGCGGGGGTGGGGGGGGTGGCCGGCGCCGTGTCCGGCAGCAGCTCGTACGCAATGTAGAAGACGTTCGCCTTGGCCTTCTTGCCATCGTCGAGCAGCGGCAGCACGCCGGCCGTGGCGCGATAGCGGAGCTTCTCGCCCCCCAGCGTGATCTCGTGCGTCGTCACGCTCGGGGCCGGCTCGGCCGGCTTCTTGTCGTCGGGCTTGTCGTCGGCGCGGGCCGCGGCCCCTGCGCACAGCGGGCCGGCAAGACACGCGATGGCCGCCCAGGCGGCCGCGAAACGGCGGAAGTTGCTCATGGAAAGAGCGTACCGCGCCGGCGCCCTGCAGGGTTGATCCCGGCGTGTCAACCCGCACAGCAATCGGTCGCCGCTCCTGGTGACATTCACCCCACGAGGGCCCGCAGCGCTTTCAGATCCAGAACAAACCCCGAGAGCGACAACGATTCGATGGAGTCGCCGCGGAGGGGCAGCTCCACGAGCCATTCCCCATCCCGCCGGAACAAGCGGGCCCGAGCGTCGCTTGATTCAACGACGATGTACTCGCCAACCCCCGCCCGTTCGTAGTCGTCACGCTTGGTCGTCAGGTCAAACGCCCGAGTCGCCGGCGAAAGCACCTCGACCACAAGCGTCGGCGCCGCCTCGGCGCGGTCCGTTCGCATCACGGCCCGTTTGTCCACGTATGCGATGATGTCCGGCCGGTAGACCGTCCCCGACGCCAGCACAAGGTCCACATCGGCGAGCACTTCGACGTGCGGATTCGCCCGCCGGAACGTTTCGAGCTGGAACAGGATCTCTCGCACGAGCCGCTGATGGGGGAGCGAAGCGCTGGGCGACATGCAGACCACTCCGTCGACGAGCTCGATCCGCTCGCGGGTCTCCCCGATGGCGAGAAACTCCGCGGCGGTCATTCGCAGACCGGCGTAGCCGAACTCGTTGGGGAGGCGGGGGGCGGAGGACATAGGCAATTCTATATCGTGCCGTGCCGGAATGTCGGGCCGGGCGCTCGACTACGGTTCTCACCGTGCGAAAGAACGACTCGATCTTCTGGTGGGAGCCCTACCGGGCCGCCGTTCGATCCAACATCGCCGACCTTCGGGCCATGGGCGTGCTTCGGCCAGGGTCTTGGATCCGGATCGTGGGAGGGTCCGCTGTGGTCGCCGCGATCCTGCTTGGCGCGATGCTCCACATGTATCCCGGAATCGCGCTGCCGTGGCGAGAGATTGTGATCGTCCTTGTCCTCTTGCCCGCCATGCTCGTCGTGAGCACGGGCATGCAGATCCTCGCCCCTCGACTCATCGACGTCCATCCCGAATGGCTGAACATTACGCGCGGCCAATCCGGCTTGCGCATCACGGGCGATCGGATCGACCACATCGCGATCATCGATGGGCCCAGCCCGACGCTCAGCGTGACGTACCGCGTCCGTCGTCGGGCACCGCGAACCCGGACCTTCGTACTCGGGCCGCGCGTCGACCGCGCCGCGCTCGAGGCGATCGTCCGCCAGCTCGCCGACGCCTGCGCCCGGCGCGTCGCCTAGGCGTTGATGACCCTTCCCTCGCTCGCCAGCGCCGCCTCCCGGATGCTCTCGTGCATCGTCGGGTGCGCGTGCACCGTGCAGATCAGCTCCTCGCTCGTCGCCTCGAGCCGCCGCGCCAGGCTCATCTCCGCGATCAGTTCCGTCGCCTGGTCCCCCATGATGTGCGCCCCCAGGATCTCGCCCCGCGGCAGCCCGCGGATGATCTTCGTGAAGCCGTCGGTGTGCGCCGCCGCGATCGCCTTGCCCAGCGCCGTGAACGGGAACGTCCCCACGGCGTAGTCCTTGCCCTTGACGAGCCCGTCCGCGATCAGCTTCTGCTCCGTGAAC
Organism: uncultured Phycisphaeraceae bacterium; assembly: GCA_964564695.1. Classification (GTDB taxonomy): domain Bacteria; phylum Planctomycetota; class Phycisphaerae; order Phycisphaerales; family UBA1924; genus CAZMCC01. The sequence continues at coordinate 40,705 of CAZMCC010000018.1, forward strand.
CCGACGCTCGCCACCTGCGGGATGCAATACGTGCAGCCGGGGATCGTCGTGTAGTCCATCGGGATCGGCTCGTGGTCCAGCTTCCCGAGCTTCCACGCGATCCGCTCGACGCACAGCTGTGCCTCTTCGCTCGCGACGTGGGCCAGCCACGGCGGCCCGATCACGTCTCCGATCGCGTACACGCCCGGGATGCTCGCCTTGTAGTCGATCGCCTCGTTCTTCGTCACGTTCGGCTTGTAGTCCGTGACGATGTGGTCCTTCTCAACCTTGAGCCCCAGCGCCGCGTCGCACAGCCCGTCCGTGCGTCCCTTGACACCGATGGCCAGCAGCACGCGGTCGCACTCGAGCACTTCCTTCTTCGCGTCGTCGGCCTTGCCGCCCCCCCCAGGCTGAGCCACGAACGGCGCGACGGTGACCTTCACACCATTGGCCGACTTCTCGACGCCGACGGTGGTCGTCGACGTGCGGATCTCCATGCCGTGCTTCTTGTACAGCTTCTCGAGGGCGACCGAGACGTCCTTGTCCTCGACGGGCAGGATCCTGTCGAGCATCTCGACGACCGTGACCTTCGTCCCCATCGAGTGGTAGAAGTACGCGAACTCCATCCCGATCGCGCCGGCCCCGACGACCACCAGCCGCTCCGGCTTGGTCTTGTTGTACATCGCCTCGCGGGCGCCCCAGATGCGGTCGCCGTCGAACTTGGCGAAGGGCAGGTCCCGGGCGACCGACCCCGTCGCGACGATGACGTGGTTCGCCGTGATGGTCTGGGTCGTCTTGCCGGGCTTCGCCGGGGCGCTGGTCAGCTCTTCCTGAACCGCGCACTCCTGAACTTCGACCGTCACCGTCGCCTGGCCCCCGGCCCCCCCAGCGCCCGCCACCGACTTCGCGATCTTGCCGTTCCCGACAAGGTGCGTGACCTTGTTCTTCTTCATCAGGAACTCAACGCCCTTGTTGAGCTTCCCCGCCACGTCACGGCTGCGCCCGATGATCCGGTCCCAGTCGAGCCCCACCTCGCCCGTGATCTTCAGCCCCCAGAACTTCTGGTCGTCCTGGGCCCGCATCTTCTCGACCAGCTCCGCGTTCGCCAGCAGCGCCTTGCTCGGGATGCAGCCCCAGTTCAGGCACACCCCGCCGAGCTTCGCCCGCTCGATGATCGCCACCTTGAACCCGAGCTGCGCGGCACGAATGGCCCCGACATACCCGCCGGGCCCGCCACCGATCACGACCACGTCGAAATGCTGAGATTCGGCCACGTCCGGACCTTTCTGAGGAGTGCAGGGGAGATGAAACGACGGACTATAGGGCTTTGGGGTGAAGCTGACCCGCAACGAGCGAGCGAGAGAGGAGACCCACAAGGAGTTGTGGTATGGTGGACGAGCTACGACATCCAGAAGGGAGGACCCGATAGGAACTCCCGAAAGGTGGAAAAGCAACAGCTGAAATTCCACCTTCCGGCCAAAAAGTGGAATTTGTCCCCAGCTCCTTCCACAATACGGGAATGCGAGCGGCCGACTTTCAAGTGAACTCCCCGGGCAAACTCGTTCCAACGACGTTCGACGAAAAACATGCCGACGGAACTGCTCGCACGGTCAGCGGAGAAGCGTTCATCCCTGACCCGCTGCCACCTTTGGGGTTGGACCGTGCCGCGGTTGTCGGGCGTATTTACGACGTGCTCGATCGCGCCAAAACACGCTTGGTTCGCCTAGAAGCAGCAGTGGGCCTACTGCCCGACCCCAACATTCTGTTGAGCCCAATGCGGCGACGTGAAGCGCAAGCGTCCTCCAAGATCGAGAACACATACTCGTCCCTGGATGCCGTAGCGCTTGCCGAGGTTGACCCATCCAAAGCCGGGTCAGACACGATCGAAGTGCTCCACAATTTGCGTGCGATCAACGTGGGTCTGGAGTCGACCTTGCCGATCAGCATTCGGCTGCTCTGCGACATGCACCGCGCGCTCATCGTGGACCCAGCAAAGCGCCCCGGCCAGATCCGCGATCGTCAAGTTTGCATTGGCAACGAGAACAAAGGCGTTGCGAGCGCACGATTTGTACCACCTCCACCAGACGCGCTACCGGCCTGCATTCGGGATTGGGAGCTGTATGTCAACCCTGACGCGGTGAATGCGCCAGTGCGTGAGCGATGGCCGGAACTTCTCGAATTGGGATTCGCCCACTACCAGATCGAAACGATCCACCCGTTCAGCGATGGCAATGGACGTTTAGGACGTGCGCTGGTGAACCTGACGCCCACGAAGCACGGCGTGCTCGCGTACCCAGTCTGCAATCTCAGCGAGTGGGTACAAGAACATCGTCAAGAGTACTACGACGGGCTGTTGCGAGTAAGCACCCACGGTGAATGGGAGCACTGGCTTCGGTTTTTCTGTACCGCGATCGCGGAGCAGGCGGGATTTGACTTGGCGCGCGCCGGACGCTTGCAGAAACTGTACGCGGAGTATCGAAAGCTGACGGAGTCCAAGCGACGAAGTGGATTGCTTGGGAAGCTTGTCGATTACCTGTTTGTAGTGCCGGTTGTCACAATCCCGGGCGCCGCCAAGGTGCTCGGAGTCAAGTATGACTCTGCTCAAGGGCACGTCGAGACACTTGTTGAAGCTGGCGTTCTTCAGCAAGTCGGTGATTCATCGTACGGCAAGGTCTACATTGCGATGAAGCTCATCAATGCGATCCGAGGAAATGAGCCGGACTAGGCAAGAACGCTCGGCCCTCACCCGATCTTCATCGCCTTCCCCATCGCCGTCCCCATGTCCGCTGGGCTCATCGCCACCGTCACCCCCGCCTTCTCCAGCGCCGCGATCTTCGCGTCCGCCGTGTCGTCCGCCCCGCCGATGATCGCGCCCGCGTGCCCCATCCGACGTCCCGGCGGTGCCGTGCGGCCCGCGATGAACGCCGCCACCGGCTTCTTCACGTTCTTCTTGATGTACTCCGCGGCCTCGATCTCGTCGGTCCCGCCGATCTCCCCGATCATCAGGATCCCGTGCGTCTCCGGGTCCGCCTCAAAGAGCTTGATCACCTCGATGTGATTCAGCCCGCGCACCGGATCGCCCCCGATCCCCACCCACGTGCTCTGCCCCAGCCCGATCCGGCCCGTCTGCCACACGGCCTCCTACCTCCGCGTCCCCGATCGGCTGACGAGCCCCCCCCCCTTGCCCAGTTTTCCCCCCCCCACGTGCGTTTGGGTGTCACCCGGCATGACCCCCGCCCTTCCCCCC
>CAZMCC010000019.1:0-43339 GCA_964564695.1 uncultured Phycisphaeraceae bacterium
TGGGTGACATGCTCAAGCCGCTCTGGGCGAATGCCATTCAGTTACGCGAGGCCGGGCTCGGGCTTGGCGCGTGTACCGCGCGAACAGACACCCAGTGGCGGGGTCAAAGGCCTCCCGGGATGATGGTGTTGGTTCACGGCACACCACCCCAGGAGGCCATGGATGATCCGTCCGAGCTGTTCGATTCCGCCGTGGTCGAGCACGCCTGCCGGGAGGCGGGGCATCTTTGGCGGGAGAGGGCGCTCGACCCGTCGAGCACGCCGCGGGCCTTCGCGGCCCAGGTCGCCCACGGCAACACCGCCATCACGCAGGTGGTGCGGCTGATGGGCGAGGGAGGAGTCGCGTTCAGCGAATCGGCATACTGCCGGGCACGCGTCCGGCTTCCCGTGGCGGTGGTGCGGGCCGCGTTCGACGCCTTCACCTCACGGGCCCGCGATGCCCGCAGCCCAACCGACGGGCTGTGGTGCGGCCATCGCACCGCGCTGATCGACGGCTCGGGCGTCAACACGCCCGATACGCCCGTGCTGCGCAAGACCTTCGGGGTGTCGAGCAACTGCGCCCGGGGCGCTGGCCTTCCCTCGGTCCACACGCTCGCACTCTTCGATGCCCACGAGGGTCTGCTGCTGGACATGCACGCCGCGCCCGTACATACCCACGACCTGCGGGGCGACGGGCTGCGCACTCGCCGGGTCACGCTCCTGACCACGCTCATCGACCCCAGGAAATACCCGGCCCAAGCGCTGGCAGCGCTGTACCTGACCCGGTGGCGGGTCGAGATCAACCTCCGTCATCTCAAGCGGACGATGGGGATGGACCGGCTCAAGTGCCACGGCGTTGACGGCGTGCGGCGCGAACCCCTGATGTTCGCCTTCTGCAACGCCGTGTGCCGCGTCCGCGCCCGCGCCGCCAAGGCCCGCGGCGTGCCGCCCACCCGCATCAGCTTCGTCGACACGCTCCGCGCCCTGCTCCCCGGCATCCGCGGGCTCCCCATCGGCATCGCCGGCCCGCACAAGCTCAAAGTCCGGCCCACCCGCAAACCACGCACCCAGCCCCGCCAGCTCAAACGCCTCCACTCATCCTTCCCGCTCATGCAACGATCACGCGCCGAGACCATCAAATGGCTCAAGCAACAACAGTCCGCGTAACTGAATGGCATTCCCGCAGAGCCGGTTGAGCATGCCACCCATTGCTCGCGCACAGGTACTACTCGGCATGCTCATCCTCGCCGCGACGCTTGCGCAGTGGGCCTGGTGGGTGGCCGGGTGGGGGCTGGCTGGGACGGCGGCGGCGGCGCTGCTGTGGGCGTTGTTTGCCGATCGAGCCCGCGGGCGGCGGCGGTGTCCTTCGTGCTGGTATGACCTGAGCGGGGTCGGGCTCACGTGCCCGGAGTGCGGGAGTACGGCGCGGAGCGAGCGGGCGCTGCGCCGGACGCGACGCCGGTGGCGGATCGCGGTGGTGATGGCGGTGCTGGTGGTGGTCGGGACGCAGGTCGCGGGGCAGGCGGGGCGGGGGAAGGAGAAGTGGACCCGGTTTGTGCCGACGTCGGTGCTGGTGTGGATGGCGAGCCCGGTGACGCCGCGGGAGCAGGCGTCGTTCTTTTCGGGGAACGCGGGCTGGCGGAACACGGTGATGCAGGCGCTGAGCGAGCGCGGGGGTGTTGATGGGGGATCGGGTCGACTGTGGGGGTGGCAGTGGGCGATCGCGCAGTCCATGAGCCGTCGGCTGTCGCCAGGGGAGGTGACGAGCATGCTGCGGCTGCGGACGCGGCACGCGGCGGGTGAGAAGCGGGAGCTGCGGGTGCTCATCGTGGACAACGCGACGCCGATCATCGGGGAGTGCCTGCTGACGGTGCGGTCGCTGGAGGATGAGGAGGGTGGGGGGGTGCGGTGCGATGTGGGGCTGCCTCGGTGGACGATGGTGCGGAGCGGGACGCCGACGGCGGGCGGGGCGGTCACGTTGTCGAGGTCGGGGTCGGTCATCTCGGGGCTGACGATGGGCGTGTCGGCGCGGAGCGGGGGACCCGATCCGGTGCTCACGCTGCCGGAGCTGGCGATCGGGAAGCATGTGGAGCGGTACGCGGTGGAGATGCGGGCGGGCGGGTGGTTGATCGGGCGGTGGGTGCGGGAGGTCACGGTGGAGGTGTGCGCGACGCTTGATGAGGCCGTGCCGCCGGTGGATACGGAGGAGGTGCGGGCCCAGGTGCGCGAGGCGGTGATCGCGCGGCCGATGGACGGGGGCAAGTCGGTGCGGCTGAGCGTGGCGAAGTCGGTGCCACGGCTTGGGACGCTGCCGCTGACGGTGGAGATGGTGGTGGACGGCGAAGTGGCGCAGACGGGGCCGCTGCCGTGGAAGTTCTACCTGCCCGCGTCGGGCGAGGTGCGGCTGCGGATTCACAGCGACCAGATGCGGGCGCTGGACGACTACACGGCCGATGCGTGGTGGTCGGGGGTGATCGAGATGCCGGTGGCGGAGTGGGTTAAGGACGTGCCGGATTTTCGGTGGTGAGGGGTGGACGGGTGGCATGCTCAACCGGCTTTGCGGTTGAGCATGTCCGGCACGATGACAGTTCGGCAGACATGCTCAAGCCCAGAGCGGCCCAGAGCATGCCACCCATGAAGACGCCCTCCCTCTGGTTTCAGCGGCTGGACGCCGCTGAAACCGGTCTCCCGCCGCGGTGCGGAGGGAGATCTCGGGAGATCGTTGGAATTACTGACCCAGCTTCGCGCGGTCGGCCTTGAGCGTTGTCAGCAGCTTCTTTTCCGTCGCGCTGAGCTCGGGCTTGGCGCTCAGCAGGCCGATCGCCTTGTCGAGGGCGGCGATCGCCTTCGCCTTGTCGGCGCCGGCCGCGGCGGCCTGGGCTCGCAGCGGCCAGAGCTCGTTCTTGGCGCCTTGGGCGGCGGCCTTGGCGGAGGCCTCGGCGACGGCGTTCGCCGGGGCGCCGCGGGCGGCGGAGGTCACGGCGACTCGGGCGTATGCGTCGGCGAGGGCCTGCTTGGCCGAGGCGCCCAGGGGCGTGGTCTTGGCGAGTTCCTCGAGAGACGAGGCGGCGGCGCGGTATTCGGCGTCGGCGCGGTCGGGGAGGTTCTGGGCGGTCAGCGCGTCGCCTGCGCCGATGCGGGCGGCGGCGGCGGACTCGGTGAAGGCGCCGGTCTTGGGGTCCTTGTCGATCAGGGCGCCAAGGCCGCGGGCGGCCGAGCCGAAGGCGTCGGCGGCGGCCGGGGCGTCGTTGACGGCCAGGAGCGACTCGCCCAGGCGTGTCTGCGCGAGGGCGGCGTAGTAGGCCCGTTGCGGGGACGCGGCGTTTTCGGTGGCGAGGGCCGTCGCGTCGGTGGCGAGATCGCGGGCGAGCTTGACGGCGTCGTCGGTGGCGCCGCGGTCCATGAGGACTTCGAGGAGGACGCCGCCGATGCGGACGACGTCGGTGCGGGCGCGCCCGTTGTTGGGGTCGGCGTCGCGGAGGGAGCGGGCCATGCCGAAGGCGTCGGTGGCGGTGGCCTGGGCCTCGGCGGTGCGCCCGGTCTGGAGGAGCATGTTGGCGATGTCTTCCTTGACGTTCATGACATCGCGCTTCGACTGGCCGTTGGGGCCGGCGTCGTTGATCTGCTGGCGGGCGTCGAGGGACTGGCGGTAGGCGGCGAGGGCGCCGTCGTAGTCGCCGTTCTGCTCGAGGACCTTGGCCTGGCGGTTGTAGCCGTTGGAGAGGTCGCGCCGGAGGGTGAGGTTCTTGGGGTCGGCGGCGACGAGTTCCTGGCGGATGGTCATCGACTGGGCGTAGACGCCGGCGGCGCCGGGGTCGTTGCGGCGGGCGAGCATGTCGGCCTGGCTGTTGAGAGCGTGGCCCATGATCCGCTTGCGGTCGACCTCGAGGGCGCCGTCGGCGCGGACGTCCTTGAGCGTGGCCGCGGCGGCGGCGTATTCCTTCTCGGCGGCGTCGGTTTCGGCCTTGCGCTCGAGGGCGTCGCCGATGCGGATGGTGCTGGAGGCGAGGGCGATCTTGTACTGCGGGTTCTGGGCGTCGGCGCCGGTCAGGTTCTGCAGCAGCGTGGCGGACTTGCGGAAGCTCTCGAGAGCGGCCGTGGGGTCCTGGTCGCCGCCTTCGCGGGTGCCGAGCTGGTTGTCGCCGATCTGCTGGTAGCCCTCGGCGAGGAGGAAGCGGAGTTCGGGGTCGGGGGTGTTGGGGTCGACGAGCTTCTCGACGACGGTGGTGGAGGTGCGGGCGAGGACGTTGAGCGCGGGGCGGGCGCCTTCGAGCTTCTTGATCTCGGCCCGCGACTGGGTGAGGAACGACTTCATCGCGTCGCGGAGCTCGACGTTCTGGGCCACGACCTGGCCTTCGGCGGCCATCGCGCGCTGGGCCTGGAGCGTCGTCGCGACGACGCCACCCAGGAGGAGTCCGACGAAGACGCCGCCGGCGGTGACCTGCCAGCGGTTGCGGTGGACGAACTTGGTGGTGCGGTAGCTCCAGGTGTCGGGGCGGGCCTGGACGGGGTGGCCCTCGAGGTGGCGGGAGAGGTCCTCGGCGAGTTCCTGCGCGGTGGAGTAGCGGCGCTTGGGGTCCTTGCGCAGGGCCTTGAGCATGATGTTGTCGAGGTCGCCCGAGAGGCGGCGCTTGAGGCGCTGCGGCTGGTTGGCGCGGACGCGGGCGATGTCGCCGGGGTTGAGCGTGCGCGTCGTGCCGTCGCCCGTGGTGAGCTCTTCGACCTTGCTCACGGCGGTGCTGGGGCGGTCGGGCTCGACCTGGCAGACGACGCGGACGATCTCGTCCTGCATGCGTGTGCGGAACTGGTAGGGGCGGTGGCCGGTGAGGAGCTCGTAGAGGAGGACGCCCAGTGAGTAGACGTCGCTGGAGGTGGTGAGGCTGGAGCCCTGGACCTGCTCGGGGCTCGCGTACTCGGGGGTCATCAGGCGCATTTCTGCGGTGGTGACGAGGCTGGCGGTGGAGAGGGCGGGGTCGAGGAGCTTGGCGATGCCGAAGTCGAGGAGCTTGGGCTCGGCGTCGGGGCCGACGAGGATGTTCGACGGCTTGATGTCGCGGTGGATGATGAGGTTCTGGTGGGCGTGGTGGACGGCGGCGCAGATCTTGAGGAACATCGCGAGCCGCTCGGGCACGGAGAGGTTCTTCTCGTCGGCGTATTCGCCGACGGGGGTGCCTTCGACGAACTCCATGACGAGGAAGGGGCGCCCGTCCTCGGTGGCGCCGGCGTCGAGGACGCGGGCGATGTTGGGGTGGTTGAGGGCGGCGAGGACTTCCTTCTCGAGCTTGAAGCGGCGGACGATCTCGTCGGTGTCCATGCCGCGCTTGATCAGCTTGAGGGCGACCTTCTTGCGGAACTGGTCGTCCTCGCGGGTGGCGAGGTAGACCGAGCCCATGCCGCCGCGGCCGAGCTCCTTGAGGATGCGGTAGCGGCCGACGCGTTCGGGCATCCGCTCGTCGCCCTTGCGCGCGTGGATGACCACGCGGCTGGTGGCGTCGGCGGCCGAGGCGTGCGAGGGAAGGGGTGAGGTGGGGGCGTCGGGAGCGTCCGAAGCGGTCCAGGACGCGTTCGCCACAGTGATGTCGTCGCTCATGACGGGCCTTTCGTTCGGTGGTTCGATTGCTCGTACCGACGCGGCAGCCCTGGCCGGGAGCAGATTGAAGAACGCCCAAGTATAACGCCTGTAAGCTGGGTGTGAATGCGTTTTTGTTAGGCGGCTGACAACTTGGGCAACCCGTTGGCGGTTTGGCCGTTTGCTTGGCGTAAAAAACTTCCCCAGATGCTTCTTCCGGGCTTCGAGGGAGCCCGGTATGCTGTCGGCTATGACCCATGAGAGAGAGAATCGCGAGAGCTTTGCCACGGACTTAGGGTTTGGCCGGGTGCGGCGGCTGCTGGCCATGGCCGGGGCAGGTGTCGTTCTTTGCGCGTTGGCGGCCCCCGCGGGGGCACAGGTGACGCGTTCGTTTGTCGGCACCACGAACACCCTGTGGAACGTCCCGGGGAACTGGTCGCCCGCGGGCGTGCCGTCGATCGTCGACCGCGTGCGGTTCAACCAGGGCGGCGGGGAGCGGTGGGTGCACGTGCCCGGCATCGAGGCGGTGGTCCGGACGATCCAGGTGGCGCCGGTCGGGGGCAACTTCGCGGAGTATCGCTTTGACCTGGGCGAGGGGTCGCTGACGGCGAGCTCGGTCAACGGGCCGTCGACGCTGGTCGGCCTGGGCGGGGCCCAGACGATGTCGTCGCTGGCGATCCAGGACGGCGATCTGAACGGCGGGCGGGTGTGGGTGTCGGTGCTGGGGCCGGGGCGGATGCGGATCGACTCGGGCGAGGCGGGGTTTGGGCGGCTCATCGCGGACGAGGTGGAGATCGGCGGGTTCTACGCCGGTGACATGGCCGTGGACGGGGCCCTCGATGTGAACTTCGGACGCCTTACGGGGCGTGTGGTGCTTGCGCACGGGCAGCTCGTGGTGGCCAACGGCGGGCAGATGACTGTCGACGGCGCGGTGCTCGTCGGCATAGACGGGCTCGGCGCGTCGCGACCTGCGACGTTCAACGTGCGGGAGTTCTCCTCCGCGATCGTGGGGTCCATGCGGATCGGCGACGACGCGACCGTGTCGACGCAGGTGCTCGTGCTCGACCCGAGTCTGCGTGGCCTGACGCCGGCGCTGAGCGTGGTCGGCGATTTCGATATCAGCTCGACGTCGGCGCTCGAGATCTCCGACGCGTTCATCCAGCGCGAGGGCGCCACGCTGACGATGAGCAAGTTCGCCGGCCTGACGCCCTTCGGGCTCATCGGCGGGACGGCTGAGTTGGCGGGCACGTTCATCCTCACGTTCGCGCCGGGGTTCGACCCGCCGCTGGACACCGAGTATCCGCTGTTGGCTGCCGGCAAGGGCGTGAGCGGTCGGTGGACGGTGTCGTACCTGCCGGGGCTCACGGGCGGGCGGTTCCTGACGATCGATTACCCGCCGCGGGCGGGTGAGAGCGTCGTGATCCTCGGGGTCGACGACCTCGACCAGATCCTCGATTTCGACGATCCGGAGGACGGGGTGACGATCCCTTCGGGACCGACGGCGGCGGTGATGGGCGACTTCAACAACGACGGGCGCCCGGACGTGGCGATCTCGTTCAGCGATCCGGACGATCCGCTCACGGCCCCCGGTTCGGTGGCGATCCTGCTCAACAGCGGGGTGGACGAGAGCGGCTGGCTCGGGTTCGAGTCGCAGATCCTGGTGACGATCATCGCCGATCCGCGCTCGATCGACGTGGCGGACTTTGACGGCGACGGGAACCTGGATGTGGTGGTCGCGGGCTTCACGCCCGGGGCCGTGCAGGTGATTCAGAATCTCGGCGGCGGATCGTTCACGCCGCTGGCGCCGGTGGCGCTGCTGAGCGGGCCGGTGGACATCAAGACGGCGGACTTCAACGGCGACGGGCGGAAGGACGCGGTTGTCGCGCTGCCGGACATCGAGTCGACGCTGATCCTGACCAACGAGCTGCGGGCGTTTGGGCTGATACCGGGTGTGCCCGAGCCCGCGGGCCTGATGGTGGACGCGGTGGACCCGTTCGACCCCGACCAGGACAAGGACTCGGACGTGGGCGGCTCGGGCGGCTCCTCGTCGCGCACGGTGACCGGGTCGGCGTTCGTGCAGCGGAACAACGGCGAGGGCGAGCTGGGAACGGCGGCGCTCACGCAAGTCGGCGACCAGCCGGTGGACATCGCGAGCGGCGACCTCAACCTCGACAGCTCGCCGGAGCTTGTGACCGTCGACTTCGCGTCGGACACGGTCTCGGTGCTCGTGAACGACGGGCTGGGCAACTTCGCCCAGGCGTTCAGCCTGCCGGTCGGCGGCGAGCCGCGCTCGATCACGATCAACGACCTTGACGGCGACGGCGACCTGGACATCGCGATCGTCGCGGACACGGAGACCGGGCGCGGGCTGCAGCTGCTCCGCAACGACACGGTGACGGTCGGCGACCTCGTGTTCGCGCCCGTCGCCGACGTGCCCGCGGGACCGGACCCCTCGATCGTGCTCTCGGCCGACCTCAACAGCGACGACCGCGTCGACCTCGTGGCGATCAACCCGACAGGCCCGCGCGGCATCGAGGGCGGGCAGGTCACGGTGCTGCTGAGCAAGTCGTCGCCGCGGTGCGCCGCCGACTTCACGCACAACGGCGTGGTCAACGCCGCGGACCTCAATGCGTTCCTTGCGGCGTGGTATGCCGATCTCGAGAACGGCACGTTCGTCACCGACTTCAACCGCGACAACGTGGTGAACTCGTCGGACGTCGGGGAGTTCATCAATGCGTATCTGAGCACGCCGCCCGCGTGCCTGGACTGACGTTCGGGAAGCTCGTGTACGGGAATATTCTGGAGGTGTTGCGTGAGTCGCACCAAGCGGGAGAGCTTTGTCGTTGAGGCGGTGGTTCTGGCTGCGCTGTCGGCCGGGGCGGGCGTTGCGTGTGGGCAGCAGTACGACGTGACGGCGGACTGGAGCGATAAGGCCAATCCCAATGGCGTGTGGTCGTACCGGGCGGGCGGCGCGGACCTGCCGCACGTGGACGACTGGCAGTCGAGCGGGTTCTCGTCGGATCAGCCCGGCTGGGCCACGGGTGAGGAGACGGGCGAGGCGTTCATCCCGTTCTGGTTCCGGTCGATCGGGGCCGAGCTCTTCGTGCACGACTGGATCGCGGGCGACGTGGTCGTGCACACGACTGATGCGGGCAACGGCGGGGCCAACGGGCCCGCGACGCTGCGGTGGACGAGCCCGGTACGTGGGGTCGTCACGATCGACGGCGCGGTGTGGATGGGGCGCGACATCGGGCGCGGCAACGACTGGTTCGTGCTGCACAACGGGGTGACGCTCACGTACGGCACGATCTTTGATGGGGATGCGTACGGCCGTGCGAATCCGTTTGACCTGGCGAACGGGATCGGCGGGCCCGGCGCGGTGACGGACCGCGCGGTGGAGCGGGGCGACGCGATGGCGCTGCGGCTGGTGCGCACGTCGGTGTCGGGCGACTTCGTCGGCGTGCGGTTCACGGTGAACGTGTGCGTGGGGCTGCGCTCGGAGCCGGGGGACGCGCAGTCATGCGCGACGCTGGGGAACGCGATCTTCACGGTGGAGGCCGAGGGGCAGGGCGAGCTGAGCTATCAGTGGCGGTACAACGGCAAGCCGATCTCGGTCAAATCGAACCCGACGGCGGCGACCGACACGCTCGTGATCCCCTTCGAGCTCGAGACCCAGGGCGAGTACGACTGCGTCGTGACGAGCGCGTGCGGCGAGATCACGAGTGGAGTGGGGCGGCTGCTCATCTGCGCGGCGGACTTCACCTGTGACGACGTCACGAACTCGACGGACGTGGGCGAGTTCATCAACCAGTGGTTCGTCGACCAGGTCGAGGGGACGCTGGTGACGGATATTGACCACAACGGGATCGTGAATTCGACGGACGTCGGGGAGTTCATCAACCGGTGGTTTGTGGATATTGTGAATGGGTGTGGGTGAGTGGGGGAGAGGGGTGGTCGGGTGCCCCGGCGGAGCTCTGTCCGCCGGGCGAAGGCACTCTGAAGCGGAACCCGGCGGACAGAGCTCCGCCGGGGCACCCGAGCGTGTGCGGGCACTAGAGTCCCGTCGCATGCGGCAGGACTTCGAGAAGCTCGGCGCGTTCTATCTCGGCAAGCGGTACGACCCGGCGGCGCGGACGCGCCTCGACGATCTGCTGTTGTACGACTCGCGCGACCTCGTCACGCACGCCGTGTGCGTGGGCATGACCGGGTCGGGCAAGACCGGGTTGTGCGTGGGGCTGCTGGAGGAGGCCGCGATCGACGCGGTGCCGGCGATCGTCATCGACCCCAAGGGCGACCTCTCGAACCTCTTGCTGACGTTCCCGCGGCTCGCGCCCGGAGACTTCCGCCCGTGGATCAACGAGCAGGACGCGGCCCGCAAGGGACAGTCGCCCGACGAGTTCGCGGCGGCCCAGGCCGAGCTGTGGAAGACGGGGCTCGCGGAATGGGGGCAGGACGGCGAGCGGATCGCACGCCTGCGCGACGCGGCCGAGTTCGAGGTGTACACGCCCGGCTCGAGCGCGGGCACGCCGGTGTCGATCCTCAAGAGCTTCGCGTGCCCGCCCGGCGCGGTGGTCGAGGACGCGGAGCTGTTCAAGGAGCGGATCGCGACGACGGCGACGAGCCTGCTGGGGCTGCTGGGGGTGGAGGCGGACCCGATCATGGACCGGGCTCATGTGTTGATCTCGACGATTCTGTACCGGACGTGGAGCGACGGGCGGAACATTGACCTTGGGGAGCTGATCCGGCAGATTCAGAATCCCGGGATTCAGCGCGTAGGAGTAATGGAGCTGGAGGGGTTCTTCCCGGCCAAGGAGCGATTCAAGCTGGCGATCGCGCTGAACAATCTGCTGGCGGCGCCGGGGTTCGAGCAGTGGATGCAAGGCGCCGAGCTCGATGTCGAGAGGCTTCTGCACTCGAGTTCGGGCAAGCCCCGGATTGCAATCTTCTCGATAGCCCACCTGAGCGACGCGGAGCGCATGTTCTTCGTGTCGCTGCTGCTCAACCAGGTGCTTGGGTGGACGCGCCAGCAGAGCGGCACGACGAGCCTGCGAGCAATCGTGTACATGGACGAGATCGCGGGATATTGCCCTCCCACGGCCAATCCGCCAAGCAAGGGCCCACTGCTGACGCTCATGAAGCAGGGGCGGGCGTTTGGCGTCGGCGTCGTGCTGGCGACGCAGAACCCGGTGGACCTGGATTACAAGGGCCTCTCCAACGCGGGGACATGGTTCATCGGGCGCTTGCAGACCGAACGCGACAAGGCGCGGGTGCTGGATGGGTTGGAAGGGGCCGCAGCCGGCGCCGGCGCAGGCGCGTTTGATCGCGCGGCGATGGACAAGGCGATCAGCGGGTTGGCCACGCGCGTGTTCCTGATGAACAACGTGCATGAGGACGGCCCGGTCATGCTCGAGACGCGGTGGTGCATGAGCTACCTGCGCGGGCCGCTGACGCGGAATCAGCTCAGGTTGCTCAAGGGGCCGAGTGCGGGGGGTGCGAGTACGGCCGGCGCTGTGATTTCAGAGGAGCCCGTGCCGTTGCCGACTGCGGCCAAGCCGACACCTCGGGCGAGCGTGGCGAGTGGCTCGACGCGTCCGATCGTTCCACCGGAGGTGCCTCAGTTCTTTGTGCCCGTGCGCCGGGTGGCGCCGGCCGGGGCCAAGCTCACGTATCGGCCGCGGGTGTTGGGGACGGGCAAACTGTACTTCACGGACAAGAAGCTCGGGATCAACGTGACCAAGTGGCTGGCGCATCTCGCGGAGGTGAGCGACGGGGCCGCGCCGGTCGATTGGGACCACGCGCAGAAGGTGGACCTCAAGCCGTCGGAGCTGGCGGCCGAGCCCGAGGCGGGCGCGGAGTTTGCCTCGCTGCCGGCGTCGGCGACCAAGGTGAAGAACTACAAGGTGAAGAGCAACGACAAAAGCTGGTGGGTCAGCTATGGCGAGATGCTGTACCGCACGCAGGAACTGGTGCTGCTGCACGCGCCGGGTTTCGAAGAGACTTCGGAACCAGACGAGGAGGAACGGGCGTTCAGGGCGCGCCTTGCGCAACATGCGCGCGAACGACGCGACCAAGTGGTCGCCAAGGCGCGGTCGAAGTATGCCCCCAAACTGGCGGTGCTCCAGGAGCGGCTGCGCCGGGCGGAGCAAGCGGTGGAGGTTCAGCGGTCACAGGCCCGTAACGCCGAAGTTTCGACCGCGGTATCGGTCGGCTCCGCCATACTCGGGGCGCTGTTTGGGCGCAAGACGCTGAGCGCGGGGAATGTCTCGCGTGCGGCGACGGCCGCGAAAGGTGTGTCACGCAGCGCCCGGGAGGCCGGAGATGTCGGTCGAGCCCGGGAGTCGGTAGAGGCGGTACGTGCCCAGATGGAGGCCCTGGACGCCGAGTTCAAGAGCGAAGTCCTGGCGAAGTCCGGCGAAGTGGATGCAGGCGCGGCTGAGCTGAAGAAAGTCGTCGTTCCCGCCAAAAAGAACGACGTTACCGTGACGTCGGTTGTCCTCGCCTGGACGCCGGTGTGGGTCGAGGGCGGACGGGAGACACGAGCATGGTGACGGGCCTGAACGAGCCCGGTGCGCGAGCACCGGGTGAACGTCGCGAACGACGGGCGCCGTTTATTGCGAGCGCGCTGCCGGGGGCGACGGCTTACCCCGAGCTTGCGCTCGGGGCTCGTTTCGGGAACACGGATTGGTCCGGAGCGGCCAATCCGTGGCACGGCGTGGGAGCAACTTCGTGACCATCCGACGCCAGCCGAGCGACTTCCTGGTCCAGGAGCTGATCGATCCCGCGGTCGAGGCGGCGTGGGTGCCCGAAGCGCCGCCGGGGGTGGGGGGTGACGTGGCGGCGTTCGCGGTGTTCCGGCTGCAGAAGCGGTCGCTCACCACGCCCGAGGCCACCTCGCGGCTCGCGGGACGGCTGGGGGTGAAGGCCGCGGCCGTTTCGCACGCGGGGCTCAAGGACAAGCACGCCCAGACGGTGCAGTTCGTGAGCGTGGCGCTCGATCCGGCAACGGTGAAGCCCGAGGCGCTCAACGGCGAGGACGAGGCGTGGCGGTATGAGTTCGTCGGCTGGTCGAGCGTGCCGGCGTCCGCGGCGTGGATCGCGGCGAACCGGTTCGAGGTCGTCGTGCGCGACCTCACGCGGGCCGCGAGCGACGAGATGGAGAAGGCGGCGCGGGCCCTGTGGATTCGGCCGGGTGCTGGCGTCCCGCCTGTGATCCGTGAATCACGTGCGAACCGAACTGATCGCGACCTTGGCTCGCCCGAAGCGGGCGACACAGGCGGGACGCCTGTGCCACCAGGTTACCGACTCGCGGTCGTCAACTACTTCGGCGACCAGCGCTTCGGCTCGGCCCGCCACGGCGAGGGGTTCGCCGCCCGCAAGCTCGTCGACGGCGACTTCCTCGGGGCCCTGCAGCTGCTGCTCGCGTCGCCGCACCGCAAGGACACGGGGGCGTGGCGCGACTTCACCCGTCTCGCGGCGTCCAAGTGGGGCAAGTGGAAGCTGCTCGCCAAGGAGCTGCCCAAGCGGCCGGAGCGAGCGGCGATCGAGGTGCTCGCGGGCAACGATGGGGGGCGGAGCCCGAGCGAGGCGTTCGAGGCGCTGCCGTACTTCCTCCAGGAGATGTGCGTCGACGCGTACCAGTCGCACCTGTGGAACGCGTGCGTGCGCGGCATCGTGCGCGGGAAGAGCGGGGCCGCGACGGTGATCGAGCGCGAGGACGACTTCGGCGCGATGATCTTCCCGGCGAGCGAAGGCGCGCGGGCGGGTCTCGCGGGCGTGCAGGTGCCGATGCCGGGGCCGGGCACAGCGTTCGAGGAGCCGTGGGGCTCGTCGATGGCGCGGGTGTTGCGAGAGGAGGGGCTCACGGTGAACCGGCTGCGGATTCCGGACCTGCGGCGACCGGCGTTCACGGAGTCGTGGCGCGACGTGCTGGTCGAGGCACGCCAGTTTGACATGAGCACGCCGGAGGCCGACGACCTGTGCACGCGGGCCAAGCGCCGCGGCAAGCGAACGGTGCGGTTCGAGCTGCCGCGAGGGGCGTATGCGACGGTGGTGTTGAGGGCGCTGGGGCAATGACGTGCCACCGAGGAAGCCGCTTTGGGCTTCCTCGGTGTTGTGGGTACCTGTGCGTGAGAGCACCGAGGACCGCCGAGCCGGTCCTCGGTGGCACGGCGTTATCCCACCCGCGGCGCCACCCGCTCGGCCTCGCTCGTCAGCTCAAAGAAGCTCGCCTCCTGCACGCCGAACGTCGACGCGACGAGGTTCGTCGGGAAGGTCTGGCGGAGCTGGTTGAGCTCGCGGACGTTGCCGTTGTAGAATCGGCGGGCCGCGGCGATGCGGTCCTCGGTGTTGGCCAGCTCTTTCTGCAGCATGACAAACTGCGTGTCGGCCCGGAGCAGGGGATAGCTCTCGGCGACGGCGAAGAGGCGGGCGAGGCCCATCTGCAGCTGCGACTCGTCGATCGCCTGCTTGCCGGCGTTGT
Organism: uncultured Phycisphaeraceae bacterium; assembly: GCA_964564695.1. Taxonomy (GTDB): domain Bacteria; phylum Planctomycetota; class Phycisphaerae; order Phycisphaerales; family UBA1924; genus CAZMCC01. The sequence goes on from CAZMCC010000019.1 coordinate 14,027, forward strand.
CGTGCGGGGCGGCCGCCTGGTTGCGGAGGCGGACGACGAGGTCGAAGGTCTCGCGCTCGTGGGCGGCGTATCCCTTGACGGTCTCGACGAGGTTGGGGATGAGGTCGTAGCGGCGCTTCAGCTCGCTGTCGATGTCCGACCAGCTCTCCTTGATGTGCTGGCGCAGGCGCACGAAGCGGTTGAAGGTGGCGATGAGCCACACGAGCGCGACGAGGAACACGAGGCCGACGACGATGAGCACGATGAAGGCGGGTTCCATGGTCGGTTGGGTCCTAGGCGGGGGGGGCGGAGCGGGCGCCGCGCGCGTCGAGCCCGGTGAGCAGGTGCTCGGGCCACAGCTCGAAGAACTGCCACAGGTAGGTGAGGTTGTTCCTGAACTCGATCGGCTCCCACTGGCGCGAGCCCTTGACCAGGCACACGGCGCCCCGGGCGATGTCGATCACCGGGCCGCGGTCGTCCATGAGGAACTCCATCATCCGCGGGTGCACGACGTCGTACGCGAACCGCTTGTCGGAGGACTTTACGAAGAACTTGCGGCTGAACTCCTCGGACTCGAAGTCGATGTCGTCGAACCCGACGGCGCTCTTGATCTTGTCCATGAACCCCTCGGGGCGGATGAACAGCGAGGGGAGGTCCGGGTACGGCGTCTGGAGGATGATGTACGAGACCCGGTACGTCGTCGTCGTGGTCGTCTTGCCGTTGGACGTGGTGATCGAGTAGCGGTAGTCGCCCATGATCGCGCCGAAGTGGCGCCGGGCGACCTCGATCGTGCCGGCGAGGGTGTTGTACGCCCGCTTGGTGTGCCCGCGCCGGAACAGCTCGAACTGCGAGTGGAGCAGGTCGAAGTCGCGCCGCTCGGAGGGATCGAACGACATCTTCAGCTCGGCCGCGAGGGCCGCCATCGCGGCACGCCGGGCCAGCTTCGCCTTGTGGGAGAAGTACGCCGCCGTCGCCACGGCGGCGATGACGAGGATCACAACCAGAACGATGCCGACGGCTTCCACGCGCGGGCTCCCAGGACCAGGTGCGTGCCGGACACCAGCATATATCGGGGGATGTGCGGGCGAGTTTCGGTGCTAGACCTTCCGGTCGTAGATCCAGCTGAACTTCACCGGGGCCTGGGCGGCGGTGCGGGCGGCGATTTCCTCGCCCAGGCGGCTGTACCGCTCGGCCTGGCGGCAGAGATAGTTCTGGGCGCTCGCCGCGGCCCCGGACACGCTCAGGTCCGCGATCTTCCAGCGCGTGACGAGGTGCTCGATGATCTGGGCGTAGTCCTGGACGGTGTAGACGCCGCAGCGCTGGGCCACGGCGGCGAAGTGCTCGAAGAGGTCGGGGTCCTGGCCGTCGTCCATGAGCTTGCCGGGCATGGCGATGAGCCCGCGCATCATCGTGCGGAACGACATCACGCCGCCCTCGGGGTCGACCTGGAAGACGCGGGCCATCATGCGGGTGTAGAAGGCCTCGTGGCGCGACTCGTCGCCGGCGATGCGCTTGCAGATGCGGGCGAGGTTGGGGTCGCCGCCGGACGCGGCCAGGCGCCCGACGTTCAGGTGCGAAATCTTGGTCGCCCGCTCCTGGAACGACGTGTACACGAGCCCGTTGTACGGATCGGGGAAGGTCTTGGGGTTGAACCCGCCGCCGATGAGGCGCTGCACGGTGCGCTCCACCGAGCGCATGTCGACGCGCCCGGTCAGGCGGAGATAGGCGTTGAGCAGGTCGCCGTGGCGGTTCTCCTCGGCGGTCCACCCGCGGAGCCACCGGGCCCAGGGCTTGGGGTCGTCGCCCAGGTCGTCCTCGGCGATCATGTTGAGGGAGACGGCGTAGCTGGGAAGGGCTTCTTCGGTGACCATGTCGCCGACGAGGATGACCAGGAGCTCGTCGGGGATCTGCATCGCCGCGTCGCGGAAGCCCTGCACGTTCTCGCGCCACTGCTCGCAGGCGAGGTCGGGGAGGAAGTCCGTGGGCTGCCACATCTCCTCGACGTTGCCCAGGAGCGCGAGGTGCTCCTGGACGTACGGCTGCATTCCGCGCAGCGCGTCGAAGTGATCGGCGAGATGCCTATCGGCGGGGGTCAACTTGGGTGAGCCACTGGGCGCGACAAGGCGGCGAAACGCACACGCGTGACCCGGACGCGGGACCGGGGCGACCCGTCACCGCGCGATGCACAACAGTAGTCCGCCTACCCACCCGCCGACAACCCCAACGCCTGCGACGACCACCGGAACATGCGGGCGGCCGCGGCGTCGAGATATGCTACAGTCGGAATCCGGTGCCCACAGGTTCGGCGCGTGAGACACGCGCAGGGAGAGCCCATCATGATGACGACGTGTGCATCGGCGTACCCGTTCACGCTGCGCGGCCGGTGCGTCCGCTTCGCGGGCGGGGGCGTGCTGCTGTTCGCCAGTGCGGCCTGGGCCCAGCCCAATCTGGTCTCCAACGGGAGCTTTGAGACCCCCGCGATCGGAGCGCCGCTCCAGCGATACTTTGCACCCAGCGGCGCGATCAGCGCCTGGCAGATTTCGCAGGGGTCCGTCGACCTGTGCAGCTCGGCGCTCTGGCAGCAGATCCACGGCAACAACAGCCTCGACATCGACGGCGCCGCCGGCATCCCCGGCGGGCACATCTCAACAACCCTCCAGACCACACCCGGCGCCTGTTACGAGGTGCACTTCGCGATCGCGGGAAACCCCGCCGCGGCCCCCACGATCAAGACCATCGAGCTCGGCGCGGCCGGGCAGTCCCAGGTGTTCACGTTCGACATCTCGGGGCGTTCGTACCAGGACATGGGCTGGCGCCAGGAGTCTTGGGCCTTTACCGCCGTCGGAACGACGACGACCCTCTATTTTCACAGCCTGACGAACCCCGTGGGATTCGGCGCCGTCGTCGACGACGTGCGGGTGTTCGCGCTCCTGGCCGCGGACTTCAACGGCGACGGCATCGTCAACTCGACCGACGTGTCGTTCTTCATCAACGAATGGTTCAGCGACCAGGTGAAGGGCGGTCTCACCACCGACTGGGACGGCAACGGCATCGTCAACTCGACCGACGTGTCATCCTTCATCAACTCGTGGTTCGAGGACATCCTGCAGACCTGCGACTGAATAACGGGCCGTCCCGGCTCACCCCTCCTGCGTCCACCGGAACAGCCGCGCCCCCAGCACGAAGCTCGCGATCCCCATCCCGCACAGCACCGCGCAGGGGAGCAGCATCTCAGCGGGCTTGAAGTCGCGCCACAGCGCCCCCTCGAGCGCCAGAATGCTCCACCGAACCGGGCTCACCACGCTCACCGATTGCATCCAGGGCGGCATGAACAGCAGCGGGATCATCCCGCCGCCGAGCATCGCCAGCACCAGCAGCACCGCCCACCCCAGGTTCCCCGACGAATCGCTCCGCCCGCCCAGCACCGCCAACCCCATCATGATCCCGACGAAGCACACGCCCACGGACGCCACCACGGGGACCAGCAGAAGCGGCGACGCCGGTCGAACGCCGAACCCCACCGCCGCCACGATCAGCAGCACCGTGCACACCGAGCACACCGCGAGGAAGCACGCCAGGGCCTTGCCCGCGACGATCCCCCAGCGCGGCAGCGGGGCCGCCCGCAGGCGCAGCAGCGTCCCCCGCGTGCGCTCCAGGCTCAGCGTCACCGCGAAGCCGTAGGCGCACCCCATGATGCCCCAGACGATCCCTTGCGGGAACGTGATCGCAAAGGCGTTCTCGGGACCCTCGCGCTTGCGCACGACGGGGAAGTTCTCAATGCGGACCGGGGAGAACTCCGCGCCCGGGCCCGCTCCGCCCTCGGCGGCGTTTGTTCCGCCCGCACTCTCCGCGGGCTTCGCCGCTGGCGCCCGGTTCACGAAGGTCTGCAGGCTCCCGAAGAACACCTCGAACACGGCCTTGTCCGCCAGGCTCAGGTCGTCGGCCTTGCGGATCGACTCGAGGGCCGCCTCGGTCTGGCGCTTCACCGTCGCCGGGTCGCTGAACGACTTGGTGAACCCACTGAACGCGTACTTCGTGAGCAGCCCCTGCAGCATCCCCGCCTCGGCCTTGCGCGACGGGTCGACGCCCAGCTCGATCGTCGCGGGATCGCCCGCGAACGGGTTGTCCTTGCGCACGCCGAAACCTTTGGGGAGCACGACCGCCGCCGTCGCCGCGCCCGTGCGAACCAGTTCCGCCGCCCCGTCGCGCGAGTCGGCGGTCGATACCGCCAGCTCCTCGGCCTTGCTCAGGTCCGCCGCGAACGCGCGCGACTGCTCGCTCGCGTCCTCGTCGACGACCACGACCTTGATGCCCCGCGGCCCGCTCTCCCCGCCGCTCGACATCACCCCGCCGAAGAAGATCGCCACGATCAGCGGGAAGATGAACGAAAAGAAGAACCCCAGCTTGTCCCGCAGGAGCAGCCGGAGGTCCTTCATCGCCATGGCCCATGCGGCGTCCATGTGGGGGTGGGGGGGTTAGTCCCGAAGGCTCCTTCCCGTCAGGTGCAGGAACACCGTCTCGAGGCTCGGGCGGTCGATCCGCACCCCCACCACCGTGCCCGACGAGAGGCGAGTCGTCAGCGCCGCGATCGGGTCGCTTGTCGCGAACTGCTCCTCACGCGGCTCGGCGCCGGGTGTGGGGGGGCTTTCTGTGGACGCGTGGTGCACGGTCACCGTCGATTCACCGCCGTGCTGCGCGATGAGCTCGTCGACGCGTCCGATCGCCAGCAGCTTGCCGTGGTCGATGATCGCGACGCGGTCGCACAGGCGCTGGGCTTCTTCCATGTAGTGGGTGGTGTAGACGATGGTCCGCCCGCGGTCGCGCAGAGACCGGACGATGTCGAGGATCGCGTTGCGGCTCTGCGGGTCCACGCCCGCGGTCGGCTCGTCGAGCAGGATCAGCGGCGGGTCGTGCATCATCGCGACCGCGAGGTTGATCCGGCGCTTCATGCCCCCCGAGTACGTCTCGATCCGCGAGTCGGCCCGATCCGCGAGCCCCACGAGCTCGAGCAGCTCGTCGGCGCGTTTGCGCCGGTTCGGGCGCGGCACGCCGTGGATCCGTCCGAAGAACTCGAGGTTCTCCCGGGCCGTGAGCGCGTCGTACAGGGCCAGTGTCTGCGGCGCCACGCCGATCTGGGCCCGCACCCGCGCCAGCAGCGGCGACCCGTGGCCGCCGAGGTCGACCGCTCCCGCGTCGGGCGAGAGCAGCCCGACGGCGATCGAGATGGTGGTGGTCTTGCCCGCCCCGTTGGGCCCGAGGAACCCGAAGACCTCACCGGCGTTGACGCTCAGCGACAGGCCGTCGACGGCGACGGTCGAGCCAAAGGCCTTGCGGATGCCCGTGAGCGTCAACACGCGGCGGAGTGTATCGGAACCGAGCCTCCCGCGCAAGCGGGAGGTCTTGTGTGGCCCGGACGTCCAACACCTCCCGCTCGCGCGGGAGGCTCTGATCACTTCAGCAGACCCTGCTGCGTGAGGTACTGCCTGACGAGGCTGAACCGTGGAGGCCACAGCAGCACGTCGCCCTCGCCGTACTCCGGGTTGGCCTGCGTCGCGTCGTGCACCCGGCCGGCGTCCTGGTCGGGCCCGGCGGAGTAGACCACGAACTGGTCCGACCCGAGCTTGACCGAGAAGTTGGGGTACTGCGGGACCTGGAAGATGCGGATCTCGTGCGGCTGCCCGCCGGAGCCGCCCTCGTCGCGGACCGGCACGAAGAAGCTCAGCCGCTTCTTCAGCGGCAGGTACGGGTCGGGCTCGATATCGGCCACGAAGGCGGGGCGGATCGAGGTGAAGTCCGGCGGCATCACTTTGTGCTTCAGCACGTACGCCTGCACGCCCAGGGACATGCGAGTGCCGGCGGCCTCGGCCCGCAGCTTCTGGCGAGCGTCGAACAGCACCGGCAAGCGCCGGAGCACCGGTCCAACCGAGCTGAACCCCAATTTCCCCGCCACGCTGCGGGCCAGGTCGGTCGGGCGGCTCATGTACGGATCAAACTCGTCCAGGCTCCACCGCTTCATGAAGTCGTTCGACACGTCCTCGATCGTCTTCTTCGTGTCGCCGGCGCCCTTGTGCTGGGCGGCGACCCGCTCCCAGTACCCCGCCTCCGAGAACAGGCGCAAGGGGCGCGGGCCCGCCGCCACCCGCGCCATCGTCGACGCGAACGTCGTCGTGTTGACTTTCCCGTTCGGCAGGAAGACCTTGGCCGCGAGCTGCTGGCCCGCGATCCGCTCGAAATCGGGGAAGCTGATCCGCTCGATGGCGAGAAGGTCCTTCTCGCCGATCGCCTTGATCGTGTCCCGCAGGACGTCGGGAGTCAGCTTGGGAGCCTCGAGGCGCGAGTCGCGGTACGCCACGTCACGCATCATCTCGAGCATGACCGCCATGCTCGCCATTCCGAACGACTTCTCGTACGCCGAGGGGCGATCCGCGATCTGGCGACAGAAGAACAGTCCGTTGGTGAGCACCTTCAGCGCGTCGGCGGGCTTGCCCTCGGCCAGCAGCCGGTTCGCCTCGACCTTCAAGAGGTCCGTCGCGTCGCCGACCTTGTCGAGGTAGTCAAACTTCGCCGCCGCCAGCGTCGGAGGGTCGCCCAGTTCGATGTACATCCCGTCCATCACCAGGTCGGTCGGAACGCCCTCGACGCCGTATGGCAGCCCGAAGATCATGCGCGACTGGTACGCGTTCTTCTCGGTCACCTTCGCGATCGCGTCGATCACGGCCCGCTGGGCGGGCTTGTTGGCCCATTCGAGGTGCCCGGGCCAGTCGCCGGCGGTGTGGTCGTGGACGATCGCGTCCTCGGTCCCCTTGAACGCCGGGGGGAGCGGGTCCATCTTCGCGATCAGCGGCAGGACGATCAGGTCGCTCCGCCGCTCGTCGGGGACCTTGCCCACCAGCGCGTTGGCCTTGTCGACGTACTCGTCGGCCCGGGCCGCGGGCGACGCGGCGAGGGCCAGCACCAGCGCAATAGCCGTCGAAACGAATACAGACTGAACAGTGACGAGTCGCCGCATGGTGGGAGCTCCGAACATGGCGGACCGGAAGAGTCGGACCCTTGTAACGGTCCGTGCGGCCGGAGTTTAGCCGATCTGCCCGCCCCGCGCGGCCAGCGGCCGCCCCGACCCGGCCGGTTCGGACGGAGTTTGCGGGCGAATCAACGCCACCCCCAAATCCCGGTCGTGTTTCATTCCGCACCACATCGCGGGTTCATGCGCTCTCGGGATACTCACGGACCGCGATGGAAGTCATCAAGCACAAAGTCCGCTCGCCCCTCGCCGCTGTCCCCGCCCTCGCGGGGCGCCCGGCGTCCGCGGTCTCACGAAACTCCGCCTCACTGAACGCGGCCTCACTGATCCTTGAGCATCTTGAGTTCGTCCCGCAGGATCGCGGCGAGCTCGTAGTTCTCTTTGGCGATCGCGTCGGCGAGGCGGCGCTTGAGCTCGGTCGTCTGGCTGACCGGCAGTTTGGGCGAGAGCGCGTCGCGCATGGACCGCAGCGCCTGAACCTCCGGGCTGGCCTCGAAGGCCTCGGTGAGCAGCGCCGCGTCCTCGACGCCCGGTTCGCCCGAGGCGCCGTCGAGCCCGCCTTCGCTCTCACCCTCGGAGCCGTCCCCGGCGTCGCCGGTGTGAAGACGGGCAAAGTGAGCCTTGAGCGCCTCGAGCCCCTGGTCAATCGCGAACACCGCCGCCTTGGGCTCGTTGTCGCGAACCGCCTGGCTCGCCAGCGCCCGCGTCCGCATCATCGTGATGTACGGGCGGAACTGCTCGAGAACCCGCTTGTCGTCGGGGTTCTCGGCGTGCGTGGAGCACAGGTCGAGCACCCGCAGGTTGCGGGTCGTGTCGCGCACGACGCGGTCGAAGTCCTCCAGCACCGTCAGGCAGACGTACCGGTGGTAGTACTGCACCGCCTCCTCGCGGAGGTCGCGGCACTCCTCGGGAGTCAGGACAAAGCCTTCGGGCGACCCTTCGCGGGCCTCGTGCTCGTCGAGGCGCGACTCGTGGTGCTCGAGCATGCTCTCGCGCCCGAGGGGCCGCGTCCCGTCTGGACGACCGTCCAGGACCATCTGCAGAACGCCCAGGTCAACACGCAGCTGCACCCGCGGCTCGCCGTCGTCGCCCTGGATCAGGCGCACGGAGATCTGGCCGGGCTCGTACGGCCATTCGGTCAGAAATTTGCTCAGGTCGCTGGTGCTCAAGGCGGGCGGCTCCACATGGTGGGAGGCGGGGTGGTGGGAGGCGGGTTTGTGGGCCCGCTTCTTGAAGACTATACGAATCCAAAGGCCCATCCGATCGCGCCGACCGCCGTGTTGTCGCGTCCGGTTGGGCCGGTAAACAAGCCTCGGTCCCGTACGGAGTTATCGGCAGGGAATTGGCTGGTTGTAACGGTCCCGACCGGTCGTTGGCGGTCGGGTCGCCGGGGGGCTTCACCCCGGCTCAAGGGGGCAAGCGGCCCCGACGATGCAACCGCCGGCAATCCTCCCGCGAACGGTGTTGAGTCGCTGGTTCTGTCTGACCGGCGCACGTTCCGCGGCGGTTCTCGCCAACGCAGGTGGGCACAACAGTGCGTTCAGTGAAACCCCCCCGAACCCCGGCCAGGGCGGAGTTGCAGACCGGTCTGCAGCTTTATCTCCGGCAGATCAACGAGACTCCCCTGCTCACCGCTGAGCAGGAGAAGACTCTTGGCTGGGCCATCATCAACGACAACTGCCCGGCGGCCCGCGAACGCATGATTCGCGCCAACCTGCGGCTTGTCGTCTCCATCGCCAAAAATTACGTCAATCGCGGGCTCAGCCTGCAAGATTTGATCGAGGAAGGCAATGTAGGGTTGATGCGAGCGGTCGAAGGCTTCGACCCCGCTCAGGGTGCGCGCTTCAGCACTTACGCGAGCTGGTGGATCAAGCAGGCCATCAAGCGCGCCCTCATCAACGCCGTGCAGCCGATTCATGTCCCCGCGTACATGGTCGAGCTCATCGCCCGCTGGAAGCAGGCCAGCCAGAAGCTCGAGAACGAGCTCGGCCGCCCGCCGAGCCTGCAGGAGCTCGCCGAAGAGACCAAGCTCCCCCTCAAGAAACTCCGGATCGTCAAGCGCGCCGTGAAGGCCTTCCGCGCTCCCTCGCAGGCCCCGCTGGACGAGGACGGCAAGCAGATGAACCTCGGCGAGCTCATCGCCGACGAACGGGCCGCGTCCCCCGACGACCTCTCGCTCCGCGACGACGAGCTGCGGACCATCCGCCGCCTCCTCGACGCGATCGATGAGCGCGAGGCCCGGATCCTCCGCCTCCGCTTCGGCCTCGACGGCCAGGAGCCGCTGACCCTCAAGCAGATCGCCGTCGAGATCGGCATCTCGCGCGAGCGCGTCCGCCAGATCGCCGACGAGGCGCTCCGCAAGCTCAACGCCCAGGTCAACGACGACCGTCCCAGCCGCTTCTTCAGCTCCGTCCGCGACGACGGCGCCGAGGGCGAGCAGCCCGCGCGTCGCCGCCGCCGGCGTACCGCTACCGAGGGCTCTTCCCCCGCGCTCGATCACGAGATCGACGCCCGCGACGCACTCGACCCCCACCACAACCACACCTCGGGCCGCTCGCTCGGCCCGATCGACGAACATCCGACCCGCGCCGCCGGCTGAGGCCAATGGCCTTTGTCCCGGCGTCGCGGGCACCCGATCCCCACACGACCCCCACGCGAGCCTGTTCTCGCCCCCCGGGCCCATGTGTTCACGCCCTCCATCCAACGAGCCCGGCCCGCGGCGACAACCCGCGGGCCGAGTTCGCTTTTGGGCGGTCTGATCCGAGCCTCCCGCGCAAGCGGGAGGTGTTGGACGTCCGTACGCACTGACCTCCCGCTCGCGCGGAAGGCTCGGATGCCTGCAACGATCCGGGAGTATGCCCGAGACCATCACCGTCGCCCACGCCGCCCTGTTCTTCCAGATCGTCACGTCGCTCTCGATCGCCGGCGGCCTCATCTACGGCGGCATCCAGTTCCGCGAGGCCCGCAAGGCCGCCCACGTCGCCAACTTCATCAAGCTCGTCGAGATGCAGATGGAGCTGCGCCGCATGCGCGTGGAGGACCCCCGGCTCGCGGCCGTCTATTCCCACGACATGATCGGCCTGGAGAACGACGAGGACGTCCGCCAGTACTTCTTCAACCTGATGCAGCTCTCGCTGTTTGAGATCGCCTGGTACAGCCACAAGCTCGACCAGCTCCCCGACGACTACTACAACAGCTGGGTGAGCCGCATGCGCACCCTGCAGAGCGAGAAGTCGTACCAGAAGATGGTGCACAGCCCCTCGATGAAGATCCTGCACGACGAGTTCCAGCAGCTCGTCACGCAGATGCTCAAAGAGCACGAGGCGGCCGCCGCGGCGAATTCCTGAGTCTGAACGAGCCGTGAGCGCAAGCTCACGGTGAACGCTCCGCATTTCTCAAGTACGGTCGCTTGCTCTTCACCGTTGAAGGTGAGCGCTCCGGTTCACCCTCGTCATCCCCGCCTCCCACCGTTCACCGTGAGGGGTGCCCCGGCGGAACTCTGTCCGCCGGGCTCTCAGCCAATGTTGCCGCCACATTCAGGGCACTGCCCGCTGGTCAGGGTGGATACGTCATACCCACACGCCGGGCACACCCCGGCCCCGCGCCGCTTGCGAAAAGGCCGCAAGCAAACCGTCACCACCGCCGCCGCAGACCCGAGCATCCAGAGAGGAATGAACAGGTTCCTCAGCCCCCCCGTGCTGCGATAACTTTGCGGTACCAGCTTCGGCATCTCTGGCGCGAACACGATTTGCGCGGACGATGGCAGGACGCCACCGTCATTGCCGTACTGCACGTCAATCCCACCACGCCCGAGCGCAATGACCACGATCTCTGCGCCGCCGGCTCCCTTGTGCCACTTCACGCCGGCGCAAAAGATCGAAAATACGATTGTCACCCCGATCGTCGCCGCTGCGACCATCAGCAGCGGCCGACGCCGCAATCGCGAATAAGAACACGAAGAACCCCGGATTTGCCCATCACTCTTCACCGTCTCACCCCGCCCCGCGCCTCAATGCACCCCTTCCGCCGCCAGCCACCGCTCCGCATCCAGCGCCGCCTGGCACCCCATCCCCGCCGCGGTCACGGCCTGCCGGTACTGGCTATCCGCGACGTCACCCGCCGCGAACACGCCCGGGATGTTCGTGTAGCTGTTCCGCCCCTTGAGCACGATGTAGCCGCTCCCGTCGAGCTCGATCCCCGCGCCTTTGAGGAACTTCGTCGTCGGCGTGTGCCCGATCGCGATGAACAGCCCCTTCACCGGCATCGTCGACCGCTGCTTCGTCACCGTGTCCTCGAGCACGATCCCCTCGATGGTCTGGTCGCCCAGCACATCGACCACGCCCGAGTTCCACACCACCTTCGCGTTGTGCCGGCTCAGGAACCGCTCCTGCATGATCTTGCTCGCGCGGAACGAGTCGCGCCGGTGGATGATGTACACCGTCGACGCGAACTTCGTCAGGTACGAGGCCTCTTCCATGGCCGTGTCCCCGCCGCCGACGACCGCGAGCGGCTGGTTGCGGAACGCGGGCAACGCCCCGTCGCACACCGCACACGCCGAGACGCCGCCGCCCGAGCGGGCGAGTCGCATTTCGTTTTCGAGCCCGAGCCAGTTGGCCGTCGCCCCGCTCGCGATGATCACGGACTGGGCCTGCACGCTCTTTCCCTCGCTGGTCTTGAGGGTGAACGGCCGCTTGGAGAAGTCGACCGAGACGATGTCCTCGCCGACGACCTTGGTCCCGAACCGCTCGGCCTGCTTCTGGAAGACCTCCATCATGGCCGGCCCCTGAATGCCGTGCTCGAACCCGGGGTAGTTCTCGACCTCGGTGGTGAGCATGAGCTGCCCGCCGGGGAGGATGGGCCCGGGATCGGCCTTGGGGACGCCGATGTAGACAACCGGATGGAGCTGGGCCCGGGCGGCGTAAATCGCGGCCGTCCAGCCGGCGGGGCCGGAGCCGATGATGACGACCTTGTGAACGGATGAGGCGGTGGGGGAGGTGGGTGAGGACATGCGGGCGGAGTGTATGGGGGTGGGCACTTTCGGGGAGGTCAGTTTGGGCCTTGTACACTGTCTTTGATGCAGCAGATCGACCTCATGGCATCGGTAAACGAAATCTCGGCCACGACGGATGGCGTCGCGGGCCGGGGCGAACGTCCGCCGTTCGCATTCATTGTGGGAGCGGGAGTCTCCGAGCCGCACGTCCCACTGGCTGAAGCGATCACCAAGCAATGCCGCGCAGATGCCGTCTACAGAAATACGACATTGGTGGGGCGGACAGTTGAGCGACCGAGCGCCGCGTACAGCTATTGGCTCGAGCAGGCCCACCCCTCGCCCGAGGACCGTCGGTCGTACCTTGCCAAGCTCATCCGCAACAAGCCCATCACCGAGGCGAACTTCCAACTCGCCCGTCTGCTCTTCGATGGAAGGGTCGCTCGCATCTGCGTGACGCCGAATTTTGACGACCTCCTTCACCGGGCTTTGCGAATGTTTGGGCAGGAATTCCTGCTCTGCGATTCCCCCGGGACCGTGCACCGCGTCAATCCCGCTCGCGCCGATGTGATCCAGCTCATCCACGCCCACGGTCTGCATTGGGGCTACGACCTCGCGAACCTCTCAGAAGAGATCAAGAGCGCAGCCGAGCCCGGCAACAACCCCCACACCATGCGCGGACTCCTCGATGACGTCTTTCGCGACACGAGCCCCATCGTCATCGGCTACGCCGGCTGGGACGGCGACGTAATTGTCGCGGCCCTTCGAGACCGACTCCGCTCGGCATACATCGAGCGCCGGTGGTACTGGTTCTGCCATACCGAGAGTGACCTCCTCCATGTACAAAGCCTGTTCAAGGACTTGCCGGGAGCGAGGCAACTTCGGATCATCGGCCCGACTTCAGGCGGGGACGGCCTACCCGCCGCAGTGGTCCTCGAGAATCTCGCGGCGGGTCGTCCAGTTCCTGAAGCGGTGACAAGTCCGGTGGACTGGCTTCATCGATCGCTTCAGGCCGCGAGCCCGACTGGTTCTGGGATGCTTGCGAAAGCCATTGCCAAGGCGCGAAGGGCTGCGCTCTTGCTGGAGCGAGACCTCAAGGGAACCGAAGAGTCAGTCGGTGGTCCCAGCGAGAAGGAGCTAGCTGTCGTTGATGACCTGCTGATGCGCAGGGCTCACGAGGAATGGGACGCGGTCATTGGAGATCGAGTGCCACTCGACTTTCCAGCGATCATTGAAAGACTCCATACGCCAAACTGGGCTGAGCCCGGATTGTCCACGGTAATTCGGTCAAAGATTCGTGACCTCAGACCACTCGCCGCACTGATGGATGCGAAGAAGCTCGACCTCTCAGACACCAATGCGTACGACCTAGCACCACTGGCAAAATTGATCTCGCTACAAGCTCTGCAGCTTGATCGCACTCGCGTGAGCAGCGTGGAAGTGCTTGCCGGCCTGACTGCGCTCAAGGACCTCAGCCTGAGTGGTACATTTGTGGTGGATATCTCACCTCTTCGTGCGCTCATCGCCCTGCAGACGCTCGATCTGTCGAACACCAACGTTGTAGACGTGGCACCGCTTGCTGGGCTAGCCGGGCTGCGGTCTCTGAATCTCAGTCGGACCCGGGTGAGTGACGTGTCAATGCTAACGCAACCCCGTCTTCGCATTGAGCGGTGAAGGCACTTTTCGCCCGGCGCCCTCAATACCTCCTCACCCCCCGATCCACATCAATCGCCCACACCTCAATCCCCCCCGCCAGCGACTTCACATCGCTGAACCCCGCCGCACGCAGCGCCGCCGTCACGCGCAGCGACCGTCGCCCGCTGTGGCACTGCACCACGATCGGCCGGTCGCGCCCCAGCGTCTTGCCTTCGAGCTCCCCGAGCCGCCCCCCGATCACGTCCATCGGGATCAGCACGGCCCCCTCGATCTTCGCGATCGCCCACTCGTCCGGCCGCCGGCAGTCCACCAGCAGCAGCCCGTCCTCACCCTTCAACTCTCCCGCGTCCATCGCCGCCTTCAGCTCCCGCGGCGTCACTTCCCACTCCGCCTGATACGGATACCCCACCGGCAACCCGCGCGCATCCAGCACCGGCGTCGGCGGCGACGACTTCGGCGGGCCAGCTGAACTTGGCGTCGTGGGGGGAGTGGTGGGGTTGGGCGTCTGCCCCGACGATGACGACGGCGTCTGAGACATACTTCAACTCACGGCTTGGGCGCTGAAGGGGTGGGGGCAGGCTCGGGCGTCGGCGCAGGTGTGGGGGGCTGCGCCGGCTTCTCATCGTAGTTCACCGGCTCCGGATACGGCTCTTCCTCCGACGGCGCAGGCTTCGGCCCCGGCTCCGGCACCACATCCGACGGCGGCGGCTGCGAAGGCGGAACCGCCAGCACCCACGTCTCGTTCAGCCGCGGCGTCCGCTCGTGGAACGCGCCCGGGCTCTGCAGCGTCGACCCCGGCGGCACCAGGATCGCCCGCGGGATCCACAGCACCATGTCGAGCCCGCAGTAGAACGGGGCCGCCAGCGCCTCGAGCGCCTGCAGCTCACCCGTCTCCTCGCCCCGAAGGTCCAGGGCCGTCGTCGCGTCCGGATACAGCCCGCGCTCCCGCGGCAGCTCGTGCGCGAAATCCTGATGCACGGAATACGTCGGCTGGTGGCTCGTCCCGTCGATCGGCACGAGGAAGTCCTGCTGGGCCCAGTTGTCCCGGTCGATCCCGGTCAGCGACTGCTGCTGACGCGACCACGGCGAGCCGTCGTACAGCCCCGTGTCCGAATACTGCCGCGGTGCATCGGGGTTGATCGTCCGCAGCTCCACGCCCTTGGTCGGGTCCCCCGGTTCCCCGATCGACGATTCATGGTTGAGCGGCCCGGCGCAGGCGCCCAGCAGAGCGAGCGGAACTAGACCGGCCGTGAGGGTGGTTCGAGCCATGTCGAAGAGTATGGCCGGGTGCCCCGGGTCGGCCGCTTTGGGCAGACCCGGGGTTCGACTCCGCTCGTGCACTGACGTCGGACAACCCACGGCCGGGGTCTGGCGAAGCGCCCGACCCCGGGTACCCATGTCCCTCACATCACATTCCCCAGCCCCAACCCCTTCCGGATCCCCGCGATCTGCCCGCCGTGCCACCCTTCGTGCCACGCCGCCCGCGACGCCGCGTCCGCTCGCGTCGGCGCCAGCCCGTGCGACTCCGCCTGGCACGCCTTCGCGAGGTCCTCCCCCGACTGCGCCCGCACGGCCGCCAGCAGCCGCGCAAACGACGTCTCCATCGCCACCACCACCTGGTCGAACGCCGGGTACTTCCCCCGCTCGGTCGACGGCGCGCTCTTGTACCCGAACAGGGGCTGCCATTCCGTCCGGAACGCGACCGGCTTCCCGTCGATCAACGACGCGAACCAATCGTTCACGCTCGCCAAGTGCCCGACCGTCCACATCACGTGGTTATCCGTCGGCCCCGGCTGGTGCGTCAGGCGGTCGTCGGGGAAGTCCCGGAGCAGGTCCCGGGTCACCTTGTGCACGAACTCCAGCGTGTCGACCAGCAGTGTCTTCGCATCGGCGGGCATTTTCGGCGCTCCTTTATCGTCCTAACCCCAGTTCCAACAAGCCTTGACCTATCCTTGCCGCCCTGTCCGAAACAGGGATCTGTTCTCTCCCGCTTCCCCAAGGAATTCCCCGTCCATGAGTCCGTCCTTGCGCATCGCGCTCGCCCCCGGCGACGGCATCGGCCCCGAGATCATGGCCGCCACGATCGAGCTCTTCGCCGCCGCGGGCGTCAGCGCCCTCCTCGACTTCGTCCCCATCTCCATGGGCAAGGGCGAGTTCGACAAAGGCAACTCCCGGGGCATCTCCGAAGACGGCGTCCGACTCGTCGAAGACTGCGGCGTGCTCTTCAAGGGCCCCATGGAGACGCCCAAGGGCGGCGGCGGCAAGTCGATCAACGTCACCGCCCGCAAGCTCTGGTCAGCCTACGCCAACCTCCGAACCTTCCGCTCACTCCCCGGCGTCGACACCGTCTTCTCCAAGGCCGGTGTCAAGATCAACATGACCATCGTCCGCGAGAACATCGAGGACACCTACGGCGGCGTCGAACGCCGCCTCTCCCCCGACATGTTCGAGGGCAAACGCCTCCTCTCCGCACCCGGCAGCGAAGAAGTCTGCCGCTTCGCCTTCGAGACGGCCAAGAAGATGGGCCTCACCAAGGTCCACTGCGGGCACAAAGCCAACATCATGAAGATGACCGACGGCATCTTCCTCGACCGCTTTCGCGCCGTCGCCCGCGACTACCCACAGATCGAGCCCGCCGACGTCATCGTCGATGCGCTCTGCATGAACCTCACCCTCAAGCCCCAGCAATACCAGATGATCGTCCTGCCCAACCTCCAGGGCGACATCGTCAGCGACCTCGCCGCCGGCCTCGTCGGCGGGCTGGGCTTCGCCCCCAGCGCCAACATCGGCAAGCACATCAGCATCTTCGAGGCCGTGCACGGCACCGCCCCCGACATCGCCGGACGCGGCATCGCCAACCCCGCCGCGCTCATCCTCTCGGGCCTCTCGATGCTCCGCCACCTGAGCCTGTTCTCGCACGCCGCGAACATCGAGAACGCGCTGCTGGCGGCCCTCGAGCAGGGCGTCCACACCGGCGACTTCGGCGGTGGGGGGGGCGCCTCCGGCAAGCCCGCGCTGAACACCAGGGACTTCGTCAAGGCCATCGCCGACCGCCTGGGCACCAAGCCCAGCGTGGGCGCCGTCGCGGTCCCCGCCGAGGCGTCCACGCGGGCCGTGCTCAATCGTCCGGAGAAGCCCCAGTCCCCGACGCTGATCCGCACGTTCGCAAACACGGTGACGCAGTTCGCCGGCGTCGACATCTACGTCGACTCCACCGAGCCCCCCGCGAAGGTCGCCCAGGAGATGCAGCGCCTCGCCGAAGGCACACCCTTCAAGCTCACCATCCTCTCCAACCGCGGCACCCAGGTCTGGCCCACCGGCAGTGTCTACACCGAGTGCGTCGACTACTTCCGCGCCCGCTTTGAGGGCAGTGGGGGGGCGGGCGACATCAACCAAAGCCGCTGCCTAGCCCTGCTGAGCAAGATCGCCGAGAAGTTCACCGTCAGCTCCTACGAGCCCCTCCGCGTCTTCGACGGCGTGAAGGGATACTCGATGGCGCAGGGGCAGTAGAGGTGGGTGCACCACCCGCTGCGGGCTTTGACGCGGCGCGTGGTGCCGGAAGCGGGACAGATCGAGTAATTCCCGAGGGTCACGTCGCGCGGCCATCGTTCAGCACCACGCGCCACGGCGAAGCGTCGGGGCGGGTGGTGGCACGTCGTGCCACCGAGTGCCGAGCTTTGGCGGCTCTCGGTGCTTCTTCGCGGCGGTGATTGGTAATTGCGAGCCGGCTCGATCCACTTCGCCGGCGCCTTCACCGCCGCGCGGATCCGACCGGCGGGGGCAGGGAGCGCGGCGCCACGGTGCGACGAGCGAGAGCTCGTGTTCAGCAACGCGACCGGGGTTGCGGCCAACGAGCTGCACATCGTGTTCCGCAACGGCGTGGTGCTCGACTCGGTCGGCGCGTTCGCGGGCGGCGACGGCGACCGGGCCCGCTACGACCTCACCGGCGCAACGGTGCAGCCGGGTGAGGACGTCAAGATGACGGCGCGGAGCGCGGGAGCGGTGCACACGGGCGTGGGCATCGAGCGGTGGTGGTGGGCGAATGACGGGAAGCGCGCCGGCGGCGTGCAGCGCGATTCGGTGCAGACGCTGTTCACGACGGCCGGGGGCGGGGATGTGCTCTTCGTCATGGCTGACGACGACGGGGGCGACTCGGCCGACACCCCCAACACCCCCCACACCCAGGAAGTGCAGCTCGACGACGCCCAGGGCGGCGTATTCACGACCACGCTCGACGTCGACTGCACCGGGAGCTTCAGCGGCGGCGCGATGTCGATCAGCTTCGCGCTCGTGAAGCCGGACGTGGACGCCGTCGGCGGCGACGTGGTCTCCTCGGGCGAGGCGATCGAGGCTTCGGCGGTTGCGGCGAAGGTCGACGAGGACGCGGCCGATGAGGGCGTGATGGTGTGGGCGGGCGCGAACGGCGCCACGGAGATCAAGCTCGACTGCCTGACGCTGGTGGCGGGCGACGCGGCCGAACTCGATCCGTCCGTTCAGACGCTCGAGCCGCTGGTCTTCGAGACGTTGCGCTCGACGGCCATCCCCTCGCCGTGGATGCCGACCTGCCGTCGCAGCGAGCCGATGGTCCTCAATTTCACCGCCGGGCAGATCGGGATGACGATGACGCTGGTGATGGACGGCGTGACGACGGCCGCGTCCCCCGAGCCGGTGCTCATCGACGCGACGTACCTGCACAACCTGTTCGAAGCGATGGGGACGGGCGACCCGATGTTCGACCTGGACAACGACGGTGCGGTGGACGCCTCGGACATCAAGGCGGCGATCGGGGTCTTCGGGACCGAGATCGTGCCGCCGTCGATGGGCAACTGAGCACGCACTGCGGGCGCGGGAAGCCGGGATCGGGCGCTTCGCCAGATCCCGGCGTGGGTCAATGTGCGCCCGCTTGCAAGCGGAGTCCAACCCCGGGTCTGCCCAGAGCGGCCGACCCCGGCCACCCTCAGGCGGGGCGTGCCTTCGGCGCCTGATACACCCCGGGCTTGCTCCTGAACCCGATCGCCACGCGGTTCCATGCGTTGATCCCCGCGATCGCCCACGTGAGGTCCACGAGTTCCTTCTCGGTGAAGTGCTCGCGGGCGGCCGCGAAGTCGGCGTCGGGGGCGTGGGTCTCTGACACGAGCGTGAGGGCCTCGGTCCAGGCGAACGCGGCCCGTTCGCGGTCGGTATAGAGCGAACTCTCGCGCCACGCGTCGAGCATGTAGAGGCGCTCTTCGCTCTCACCCCCCCCACCACCCGCGCGGGCGTCCTTCCAGTGCATGTCGATGCAGTAGGCGCAGCCGTTGATCTGCGACGCGAGCAGCTTCACGAGGTGCAGCAGCGCGTGGTCCAGGCTCGCCGTGATGTGCTTCTCGAGCGCGAGCATGGCCTTGAAGCCGTCGGGCGAGGCTTTGATGTAGTCAAGCCGCTGTTCCATAGGTGAGGCCTCCCTCGTGATCCCCACCCCATTCAAGCGAGCATAGGAATCCTTGCAGGCAACGCGAAGGCGGTACGCGGAGGACGCGGAGTGGGGCGGAGTGACGCGGAGCAAGGCAAGATTGCGTTGATGAAAGCGGTGCACCCGCGGTGATCGCGGGTGCGCCGCGTTCTTCCACATCTCTCTCTTCTGCTCCGCATCTCTCTCTTCCGCTCCGCGTTCCTCCGCACTGCTCCGCGACCTCTGCGTACCGGCCTTCTCGCCTTCTTCCGATGCGCCGGCGGCGGGGGTTGAAGGCCTAGCGAAGTCGAGGGACTCTCGGCGCGGGTGCCCGGGGTCGGGCGCTTCGCCAGACCCCGGCGTGAGGACATCGACGCGGGATCGCACGCCGGGCCCGACCCCGGGTCTGCCCTGAGCGACCGACCCGGGGCGACCGACCAACTTTTTTGCATGGTGAGCCCGAGTTCACGCCACATTCAGCGGTGGCTCAGGGCGCACCGGTACATTCATCATGCACACACGCACCGCATCGGGGACGCGGGCGGTTCGGCACTCGGGCCGGATCGCCCATGACAGACGACGTGTGCGGACTGATGGAAGGAACTGGTGAACCATGAGCAGACTCGTTCGCGGCGGACTGGCGGGATTCGCCGCCTACAAGTGGGGCGGCGGGATCATCGGGACGATTCTGGTCTTTGTACTTGTGTACTGGCTGCTGGGAGCCGTGTTCTAAATCATTCGTTGCATATACCGGAGCTTGAGACTTCCTCATCGTCAGGACGCCATGCTCAAACATTCGCATCGATGAACACATCCAGCAGCTGACCGGGATACAGCCGGGTGGGCCAAGTCAGGCCTCCACCGGCCGTATTCCTTTTTGGGGCGCTCGGGTCTGAGGCGCCGGCGCCGGCACCGGCGCCGGTGCTGACGCCCTGGCCCCCACCCACCCCCCCCACCATCACCTCGAAGATCACCTCGATCACGCGCGTGTCGACACGCTCGGTGTTGTCGCCGGTAAGGTCGCGCTTCGCCACGGCGAGCGGCTCGATGCGGATCATCTTCAGCGGGATCTCGCTCTCGGCGGCCCCGCGCTGGCGGGCCTTGGCCGCGGCACCGGGGACGAGCTTGGCGACGTCTTCCTCGTCAACGCGGGCCCGCACGTGGAGCGTCGCGAGGTCGCCGACGACGACGGTGCCGGGCTGCACGCCCCCCCCACCGCCGCCCGCGGCGTTTGAAGGTGCGAACTGGCCGGGCTCGACGTTGCGCTTGAGGACCGTGCCGTCGACCGGGCTGCGGGCGACGAGGCGTTCGAGGCGGAGCCTGATCGACTCGATCTCGGCGGCGGCCTTGGCGACCTCGGCCTGCGAGACCTGGACCTCGGGCTGCCACGAACCGGCCTCCCACAGGGCGTACTCGGCCTCCGCCTGCGCAAGATCGGCCCGCGCGGAGTCGAGGGCGAAGCGCCGGCGGCTGACCTCGTTGTCGGTCGCGGCGCGGTCGCGGCTCGCCTGCATCGTCGAGTTGTACCAGTCCTCGGCGTCGGCGAGGCGGGCCTTGGCGGCTTCGCGGGCCGCGGCGATCGGCGGGCCCTCTTCCTTGCGCGGGCGGGCCTGCATGCGCGAGAGCTGGGCCTGTGCGACGACTTTGGACGCCTCGGCGCGGACGAGCTCGGCTCGCAGCGCGCGGTCGTCGAGCTGGAAGAGCGGCTGGCCGGCCTTCACGCTGTCACCGACCTGCACGAGGACCTGCGCGACGAGGCCGCTTTCGGAAGCGGTGACGGCGATGTTGCGCGTCGAGGCTTCGACGACGCCCGAGGCGGCGATGCCGCGCCCGAAGGGGTTGACCGAGGCGATGCCCGCGAGCGGCGGGACCGGCGGCTCCACGTTGGTCTGCACGATCGCGACGCCGCCGAGGATGAGGCCCGCGAGGGCGAGCAGCATGGTGATGTACTTGGTCATTGCGGTGGTCTGCCTTGTGGTGGAAATGGTGGCACAGGCGTCCCGCCTGTGTTCCCGGCTTTCCCTGCGATCGGAGGTGCTTGTGCGTTCGGCTCGGCCGAAGCGGCCGACACAGGCGGGACGCCTGTGCCACCAGAGGCCGCGGGCTCGTCCTCATAGTGCGGGACCCACTGGGCCTCCTGCATGACGAAGTCGCTGGGGTGGTCCTTGAGCTTGCCGTCTTCCATCTCTTCGATGCGATCGGCGTAGTGAAAGATACGCGGGTCGTGGGTGACGACGATGACGGTGCGGCGGAACTCGCGGCCTGAATCGTCGGACTGCACTTCGCGGGTGGCGTTGCGGACGATCTCCATGACCTGCTGGCCGGTCTTGGCGTCCAAGTTTGCGGTGGGCTCGTCGCAGACGAGGAGGCGCGGGCGGCCGGCGAGGGCTCGCGCGATCGCCACGCGCTGCTGCTGGCCGCCGGAGAGCTGGGTGGGCATGGCGGAGCCGCGGTCGCCGAGGCTGACGGAGGCGAGGGCTTCGGTGGCGCGGGTCATGGCCTTGTTGAGGCTCATGCCCTGGATGACGAGCGGCACGGCCGCGTTCTCGGCCGCGGTCAGCGTCGGGATGAGGTTGAACTGCTGGAACACGAAGCCGACGAGCTCGCCGCGGAGCTTGGTTTTCTTGTCGGTGGAGAGCTCGGTCCACGGCTGGCCGAAGATGTCGACCTCGCCGGCGTCGGCGTCGAGGACGCCGGAGATGATGGAGAGCAGCGTGGTCTTGCCGCAGCCGCTGGGGCCGACGAGCATGATGAGCTGGCCCTGGGGAATGGTCATGGTGACGCCGCGGAGCGCGGCGACGGCGGCGCCGCCCTTGCCGAAGGTCTTGGTGACACCCTTGACACGCACGGCGGGGACGGAGGTGGATGGTGAAACGCCAGTGGGTGCACTCATTGCCGGCCCCACACCCTGAGCGCCTCGATGCCTTGTTCAAGACCACGTATCTGGCGTTCGTCGGCAGCACTACCCATAAGCTGCTTCAACAGCGTGGAGGCGGCCTCGTACAGCGCGGCAGTCAGAAGCGATGCGTGCATGATCACGGGGCCTTCGAGGCGCTGCTGATCCGTTGTTATCAATGAGAGTTGCAGGTCGGGCGCGTGGTGCTCGATCCGCACGCCGTATGAGCCATCCATGAAGGGAACCCACTCGTTCGTCAATCGACCCGCCAGGATCTCATTCAACACGAACATCCACTCAGCCAAGACCATCGCTGAAAAATCGTCCCAATCTGCAGCCGGCCACGCCATTGAGTCGAGGTGCAAGGCGCACATGCCGAAGACGCTCCCGCTGGAGTACACCTCCGACCGGCTGACGTCGAACCGCGCCGAGTTGATCCGGGTGGCGCTCATTTGAACACCACCGCAGGCTCCAGCCGTACGACCTTGATGAGACTCAGCAGACTCCCCAGGCTCACGCACGCGAGCACGGCCGCGAGGGACACGACCCCCAGCCACCACGGGAAGATGAACGCGATGTTGTCGGAGCCCTTCGTGAGAATCCCGAAGAGGCCGGCGAGGCCGACGCCGATGCCGTAGCCGATGAGGCCGACGGTGATCGACTGGATCAGGATCATCATGATGAGCGTCGGCGTCCGCGTGCCCATCGCCTTGAGCACGGCGTAGTTGCGCAGGTTGTCGAGCGTGAACTGGTAGAAGATCGCGGCGGAGACCACGAGGCCGACGATGAAGCCGAGGAAGACGGTGATGCCGAAGTTGATGCCGATGCCGGTCTCGCGGAGGATGAAGCCGACGGTGCGCTGGCGCATCTGGAGCTGGGTGAAGGCCGCGAGGTTGGGGAGCTCGCCGATGCGCTTCTGGACGTCGAGCAGGTTCGCGTCGTCGCGGACCTTCACGAGGACGAAGGTCATCTGCTTGCGGGCCGGCGGCACGAAGCGCACGGCGTTGTCGTACGTCGTGTAGATCACGGCGTTGGACTCGAACCCGAGCTTGATCTTGCAGAAGCCCACCACGATGGCCCGCTGGTCGTTGAGCTTGATCACGTCGCCGACGTCGATGTTCCCCAGGCGGGCGCGGCTCGACTCGTCCACGAACACGGCGTCCGGGATCCGGAGGTCCTCGAGATTGCCGCGGGTGACGATCGGCGGGCGGCCGACCATGGTCGTGCGGGCGACGCCGATGAGCTGGGCGGTCTTGAAGCCGGCGGAGGATTTCCCCGGCTCGCCGAGCTCAACGAGCGCGCGGGCCGCGAAGAACGGCTCGGCCCACGCGACGCCTTCAACCGACCGCACTCGATTCAGGTCGGAGTCCTGCAAACCCCGGACATCGCCGATGTACTCGGTCTGCGGGTCGGTGACCCAGAGGTCGGGCTGCGTGACGTTCTGGAGCGGCCCGGTGGCGCGCGTGAGCAGGCCGACGAAGATCGCGCCCTGCTGGGTGATCAGCAGGACCGCGAACGACAGGCCGAAGACGAGCGAAAGGTACTTCGCCCGGTTCCCGAACAGCATGCGCAGCGCGATCCGCCACATGGGAGCCCCCCCCCCCCCACCCCAGCGCAGCCTACCTCTATTGCCGGGCGATGGCGTCTACCCGCGAGCCGACCGAGCGCAGCAGCCGTGCGAGCGACACGCGGTCGTCGTGGCTGATGTCCTTCATGAGCTCGGCGATACGCCGGAAGTAGTCGGGGAGCATGGTGTCGACGTGGGTGCGGCCCTTCTCGGTGAGGGTCACTACCAGCATGCGACGGTCCCCGGAATGGGGCTCACGCTTGATGAGCTCGTCGCGTTCGAGGCCGTCGAGCAGGCCGGTCATGGTGGCCCGGGTGACGCCTGAGCGTTCGGCGAGGTCGGAGGGGGAGAGCCCGCGTTCGGGGTCGCGGTTCAGGAGCATGAGCACCGTAAACCGGCCCTGGGACAGGCCTTGGCGGCCCATCCATGACTCGCTGGCGGCGAGGACATCGCTCGCAACCCGAAGCAAGACCAAAAAAGCTTCGCAGGCATCGGGTTCGACGTGGGGGTACCGGCGCGAGTGCGAAAGCAGCACTTCGTACTTGGGGAGGTCTCGAAGTAGAAACATGGAGGGGTCCGTGCTCGGCTGGCGTGGGCGGTTCGAAGATGAACCTTTGTCGAGCCGACTGTACGGTAGCCAAATGCCTCGAGGCAAGCCCTCGGGGTGGTCAAAGATTGGCGGCTAAGTTCTTGTCCCGACACGGTTCCGGCGCTGCCAGCGGCGGTCGAGAACGAGTATCAACGACTGTACCTTCGATTTGTTCGGCGTTCAAGCATTCTGGACTTGAAGTCACGCGCGGCCGCCGGCGGGCGCGCCGGAAGTCGTCGGCGGCCTTGGCCGAGGCGACTTCGACGTCTGCGGGGGAGGATGGGTGGCGGGGCGTTCACCGGCGCCGGCGTGCGGCGAGCAGTCCGGCGAGCCCCAGCAGCGGGACGGCGGAGGGGCTCGGTAGTGAGGCACCGTAGATGTCGAGCTGGATGAACAGGGCGCCGGGGCCGCCGCTGGGGAGCGGGAAGTCGAGGTCGATCGGGCGGGTCAGGGGGGTGGAGCCGGGATTGAGGAAGAGGTCTTCGTAGATGATGATGGGCTGCACGGGGTCGGAGCCGTCGATGAGGCGCAAGCGGCTGGCGGCGCCGGAGTCGGAGGCGATCATCTCGCCGATGAAGTGCACGGACGTGGGGGTGAGGGTCTCGGTGATATCGATGGACGACTGGCAGGCGCCCGAGACCGGGCGCACGAGGGCGGCGAGGTCTGAGCCGTCGGCGCCGATGGCGTCGCCGTTGAAGGCCCGGCCGTCCTGGCCGTAGCGGTAGGTGAAGGGCGTTGGGTCGATGGCGGTGACCGCGACGAAGGTCTGGGGGTCGCAGAGCGAGAGGCTCGGGCCGAGCGTCACATTGGGCAGGAACCCGGCCACGGTGAGGGTGTGGGTCGGAGGGTTGGGCGGCATGCCGGGCGGCATCGCCAGGTGGCCCCAGACATCGCCGGTGGCCTGGCCGATGCCGACGGCGTTTACGATGATGCCGGCGCGGGCGGTGCCGGCGGCGAGGAGCGAGGCGGCGGCAAGGGCGACGGGGAAGGCGACAACGTGGACCTTCGACACAGAGGGATTGAGCGTGACCATTTGCGCGATTCCTTGTAAAGTGGAGTCAATTGAGCAGGGCACGTGCACTGCTCCCCATCACCTGGCGTGAGCCGGGGCCGCAGACCGTCAGCCGGATTTGTTTTTTCCGCACGAGATCCGAGCATGCCAGGCGCGCACGAACAGATCACGATCATGCTGGAGGCGGCGGCGCGCGGTGATCGGTCGGCGTGGGACCAGTTGGCGCCGCAGATCTACGAGGAGCTGCACCGGATCGCCGGCGCGGCGATGGGGAACGAGCGGCGCGATCACACGCTTCAGCCGACGGCGCTGGTGCACGAGGCGTTTGTGCGCCTGGCGGGAACGGAGCGGTCGGCGTGGAACAACCGGGCGCACTTCTATGGGGCGGCCGCGAACACCATGCGGAGGATTCTCATCGACCATGCGAGGCGGCGTGGGGCGCTGAAGCGTGGGGGTGTGGGGGGCGGCGGGGAGGGCGAGCGGGCCGCGCTCGACAATGTGATGGTGGATTTCCGGGAGCGCGGCACGGATCTGCTGGCGCTGGACGACGCGCTGACTCGGCTGGCGGCGTTCGATCCCGAGCGGGCGCGCGTGGTGGAGCTGCGGTTTTTCGGCGGCATGACGCTGGAGCAGGTGGCGAAGGCGACGGGGGTGTCGGCGTCGACGGTCGAGCGTGGGTGGCGGGTGGCGCGGGCGTGGATCCTGGCGGAGCTGGCGGAGGGTGGGAAGTCCTGAGAGAGGAACCCGATGACGCCCGAGCGCTGGAAACGCGTGCGTGAGTGCTTTGAGGCCGCGTCTGATGCGCCGGCCGACCAGAGGGCGGTGGTGGTGGCGCGCGTGTGCGGCGGCGACGCCGAGCTTCGGCGCGAGGTGGGGCGACTGCTGGAGCACGACGCGCCGGTGACCGCGTTTGAAGGGGGGATCGCTCACGGCCCGCCGGGCGAGTCGCACGCGGGCGATCGCGTGGGGCCGTACCGGCTTGTGCGGGAGGTTGGGTGCGGCGGGATGAGCATCGTGTGGCTGGCGGAGCGTGCCGACGAGGAGTTTCGGGCGCGTGTGGCGGTGAAGTTCATTCGAACGGGGGTCGACGTTGCGGGGACGGCGACGCGCTTTCGCCAGGAACGCCAGGTGCTGGCGAACCTGAGGCATCCGAACATCAGTCGCCTGCTGGACGCGGGCGCGCTGCCCGATGGGCGGCCGTACCTCATCATGGAGTATGTCGACGGCGTGCACGTTGATCGTTACTGCGAACGGCGCGGCTTGTCGATCCGGGCCCGCCTGGAGCTGTTCATCGAGGTGTGTGCGGCGGTTCACTTCGCGCACCAGAACCTGGTCGTGCACCGGGACCTCAAGCCGGCGAACATCCTCGTGAACGAGGAGGGGACGCCGATCCTGCTGGACTTCGGCATCGCCAAGCTGCTGGCCCCGGACGGCTCCGGCGACCTCACGATCGGAACCTCGCGCCTGATGACGCCGCGGTTTGCGAGCCCGGAGCAGATCCGCGGCGAGGCGCTGAGCACGGCGAGCGACGTGTACTCGCTGGGGGTGATCCTGTACGAGCTTCTCGCGGGGGAGAGCCCGTACCTGTGGGAGCCGGATGCGGCGTGGAGCGAGGTCGAGCGGGTGATCTGCAAGGTCGAGCCGCCGGCGCCGAGCCTGGCGGTGGCGCGCGGTGCGAACCGGGATGCGGACGCCGACGCCGACCCGCCTGGTCCGGGGCCAAGACCGACGTCCGCGGCGCTGCGCGGCGATCTCGACACGATCGTGCTCAAAGCGATGCACAAGGACCCGGCACGTCGGTACAGCTCGGCGGAGCAGCTGGCGAGCGACCTGCGACGCCATCTGGAGGGGCTGCCGGTTCTCGCGCGTGCGGACACAATGGGGTATCGCGCGACCAAGTTCGTGCGTCGTCACCGCGTGGCGGTCGGGGCGGCGACGCTGGTGTTCGGGCTGCTCACGGCGATGGCGATCGTGACGACGGTGCAGTCGGTGCGGGTCGGGCGGCGTCAGCAACTGGCCGACGAGCGGGCGGCGCAGACGCTGCAGGTCGCGGCGTTCCAGTCGTCGATGCTGCGGGGAAGCACCGCCGAAGGCCTGGGGCGGACGATCATGGACGCCCTCCGGACGCAGATGACATCGGGGCTTTCGTCGCGCGCCGCCATCGGCGCGGACGGTTCGGTCCGGCGCCGAACACCGGAGGAGGTCGCGGCCGCGGTGGCGGCGTTCGAGTCGGCGGTGAGTCCGGGCGATGCGACGGAAGTGGGCAAGGCGGTGATGGACCAGGTGATCCTGGCGCCGGGCGTGCGGGCGCTGGAAGGGAAGTTCACGGATCAGCCCGAGGTCGAGGCGCGCCTTCGGTTCACGCTGGGGTCGGTGTACAACGGCTATGGGCTGCGGGACGCCGCGGAGCCGCAGCTCGTTCGGGCGCTGGAACTCCAGCGACGGACCCTTGGGGACAGGCATCCTGAGGTGGTGCCGACGCTGAATGAACTCATCGGCATCGCCCGCGCGCGGCGGGACTTTGTTCGTGAGGAGGAGCTGGCGAGGGAAGCCCTGGACATTCGACGCGCGAGCGAGCAGGGCGACACCGAGCCCCTGGCACGGGCGATGGACCAGTACGGGCTGGCGCTGATCGAGAAGGGCGAGCTTGACGCGGCCGAGCCGGTTCTTCGAGAGAGCCTCGCGATGCTTCGTCGGCTGCCGGGCGCGCGCGGTGAATATGTCGCGCGGAATCTCGGCAATCTCGGGGGCCTGATGCTCTCCCGGCGGAACGCGGTGGCCGCGGAACCGTTGATGCGTGAGGCGGTCGAGATCGAACGAGCGGTCGGGGCGACCAGCCAACTCGCGCTGGCGCTCAACAACCTGGCGGGGGCGCAGCAGGCGCTCAAGGACCTGCCGGGTGCGGTGGCGTCGCTGCGGGAGGCGGCGGAGATCCAGAAGCGGGTGCTCGGGGAGACGCATCAGCACACGCTTGGCACGATGGGGAACCTTGCGGGGCTCCTGACGGTGCAGAAGCAATACGACGAGGCGGAGCCGTTGGCGCGCTTTGTGCTCGGCGGGCGGCTGCGGACGCTCGCGCCGGATCACTTTGTGGTCACCGTCGCGCGCGTTGTGCTTGCCGACATTCTGATTGCGACGCAGCGGCAGTCTGAGGCCGAACCGCTGCTGACGGCCGCGTGGGATGCGGCGAAGCGCGACCGGGGGTTTTCGGTGGATCAGCGGCGCCGGTTTGTGGGGCGGCTGATCGATGTGGAGCGGGCGCTGGGCAGGACGGAACTCGCGGATCGATTCGCGGGCGAGCAGCAGCAGTTGTCACCGGGGGGATAAGGAGCGGCCCCGGCGGACAGGGCTCCGCCGGGGCACCCGAAGGTCGTGGTACCGGGAGAACGGGGTCCAAACAAAAACCGGCGGGACTGTGGAGTCCCGCCGGTTCGCTGCTAAGAGCCACCTGGGGGATTTGAACCCCCGACCTATGCTTTACGAAAGCATCGCTCTACCGCTGAGCTAAGGTGGCGAAGAATCCGCTCACGGCGAATCCTGAGGGGGGAGTATCGGGGGCTTGGGGGTGGTTTTCCACCGGACGCCGGACATGCTCACGCCCCGGGCGGCGTGCGCATGCCACCCGCCTTTCACGCCGTTCCGACCTCCAGGCTCTTGGCGGAGGCTTTGACCTCGTCGAGCTGGCGGCGGCCGATGCGGACCTTCAGGCGGACCACGGAGTCCTCGTACTCGCGGCCGAGCACGCGGGAGCGGTTTTCGATCTTGAGGATCGTTCGCCCGTCGTCGATCGGGAGGGTGAGCGTGACGTCGACCAGGCCGCCCTGGGCGAGGTCGCGGACCCGTTCGCGGAGGTTCCGGACTCCCGGGCCCGTGGGGTCGACCGCGCTCAGGGCAACGGACTCGGGGTGCTTGGACTGCCAGACGAGCAGCGCGCGGTTGTCGGTGAGGCGGTCGATCTTGTTGAGGATGAGGAGGCGCTTGGGCGGCGTCCAGGTGGAGCGTTCGCCACCCTCGGCGGGCTCGTCGCTCCAGCCGCGGGCGCGTTTGACGTCCTTGGCGGCGACCTCGGCCTGGTCTTTCATGAGCGCGTCGAGGGTGTCGGACACGGTCTGGTACTCCATCTCGGCCGCGGCGTCGGCGACGTCGGAGACGATGAGGGACAGGTCGGCCTGGAT
>CAZMCC010000020.1:0-43110 GCA_964564695.1 uncultured Phycisphaeraceae bacterium
CCGTGTTCGCCGCCCGGGCGACCGGGAGGGCCCGGGACATGAACCGGGCCTTCCTCGCCAACGCAAGGCTCCTGGGCCGCCCCAGCCTCACCCTCCAGCTCGGCCTCGACGAGCACCGCCCGCCGACCCCCACCACCCCCACCACCCCCACCACGCCTACCACGCCCACCCCAACCCCTTAGCACCCGATCTCGAAGCACCGCTCCGATGTCCCTCCCGGCCCCACCCGGAAGCGAACCGGCTTGCCGCACGACGGGCAGCGGGCCATGTACCCCGTCCCGTCGGCGTTGCGGTACGCCCGGACATACTGCCCGGCGCACCGGAACCACAGTTGGAGGTAGGGGCGTGCCGCCCCGCCGAAGGCGGGGGCCGCGTCGGACGCCGTCGCCCCCGAAGGGCCAACGGTCAGATCCAGGCTGTCACGTTGGTCGCGCATGCCGGGTGGACTATCGGCCGACCCGGCCCCGCGCCTTGGCCCCCTCCCCCCCACCCCCCCTCCCGACCCCCCCGACGGGAATAGACTTGGCCCTCTCCCGGAAGGGCGCAAAGGGCGACTTCTCGCCCCGCTCGATGGTTGAAACCGATAATGGTGGTTGGCCCGACGCGGCCGATGTCCGTCGACCCGCGTCCCTGTCCGACCGGCTCCGAAGCGACCTGCCTGGCAACCGTCCCCACCACCTCCACCACTGCTTGTAGTCCTTGGTAGACTCCCCCCAAGCCCATGGCCGGCACACTCACCATTCTCCCCGATCCGCCCCCGCCGCCGACTCCCGTCGGCCTGATCGCCGGCTCCGGCCGCCTCCCGGTGCTCGTCGCCGAGGGGCTTCGGGCGCTCGGTCATCCGGTCCATGCCCTGGGCCTCTCGGTCGGCAGCGACCCCGCCCTTCCGGTCATCTGCAGCACCTTCCGCCGGGTCGGGGTCCTGCGGGTCGGCTCGTGGGGTCCCGCCCTCCGCCGCCACGGCGTCGCCCATGCCATCATGGTCGGCCGGGTGGACAAGCCGGGGTTCATGTACAATCCATGGCGGATCGCCGCCAACGTGCCGGACGCCCGGACGCTGGTGGCGTGGTTCCGGCACCTTCGGCACGACCGGCGTTCGCACGCGGTCCTGAAGGCGGTCGCCGACGAATTGGGGCGCAGCGGCGTGCACCTGATGGATTCGACCATCCCGATCCGCGACGCCCTGGCCGAGCCGGGCGTGATGACCCGTCGCCAGCCGACGGGCGAGCAGCGGGCGGATATCGCCTTCGCCTGGCCCATCCTGAGCCAGATGCTCCGGCTCGACGTCGGGCAGTCGATCGGCGTTCGGCATCGGGACGTGGTCGCCGTCGAGGCGGCCGAGGGGACTGACCGGATGATCGACCGCACGGCCGCCCTCTGCCCCGGCGGCGGCTGGACCCTGTGCAAGGGCGCCCGCGGCGGGCACGACCGTCGTTCGGATGTGCCGACCGTGGGCCCTCAGACAATTGAGAACCTCGCCCGGGCCGGGGCCGGCTGCCTGGCCGTCGCGGCCGGCGACGTGATCATGATCGACAAGCCGACGATGCTGGACCTGGCCGACCGGCTGGGGATCTCGATCGTGGGCGTGCCGCCGGCGACGGCGAGCTGAACCGCTCCCGCCCCCCCCACCGCCCCGCCACCCTCATCAAGCAGAAGATTCACCACGGAGAACACGGAGTTCACGGAGGAATGCCGTGGACTTGTTTCAATCCAGGTCTCTTCCCTCTCATGCCTCACTCCGTGTCCTCCGTGCCCTCCGTGGTGAACTCTTCTCCTGAAGCATGCCCGCCGACCCTCCACATCCCTTCGTCTCCCGCGGCGGGCTGAAGCTCGCCCACGCGCTCGACGCATTTGAGCTGAGCGTCGAGGGGTTCACCTGCGCCGACCTGGGGTGCTCGACCGGCGGGTTCACCGACGTGCTCCTGCGGCGCGGCGCCTCGCGCGTGGTCGCC
Source organism: uncultured Phycisphaeraceae bacterium (assembly GCA_964564695.1). Taxonomy (GTDB): domain Bacteria; phylum Planctomycetota; class Phycisphaerae; order Phycisphaerales; family UBA1924; genus CAZMCC01. The sequence goes on from CAZMCC010000020.1 coordinate 1,953, forward strand.
GTCGACACGGCCTACGGCGTGCTCGACTACCGCCTGCGCACCAACCCACGCGTGCGCGTGATGGAACGCACCAACGCGCTGCACGCATCGCCCCCCGCCGACATCGCCGCGGGCGGAGTGGATCTGGTGGTGATCGACGCCGGCTGGACGTCCCAGAAGCTGATCATCCCGGCGGCGGTGCGGTGGCTTGGCGGATCGAGGACGCCGGACCTGAGTCCTCGAAGGTCCGGGTCGGACGTCCCTGTGCACCCGGATGCGCAAGCAAACCCGGACCTTCGCCGAGCCTCAGGTCCGGCGTCCCGGGGCGCTGCATCGCGCGGCGCTGCGGGCCTCGTCATCACCCTCGTCAAACCCCACTACGAACTCGACGCCGCGGAAAAGCGAACGCTGCTGCGTCAGGGAGTCCTGGAGGACGCCGACGCGCAGCGCATCGCGGGCCGGGTGATCGACCAGATGAGCGAGTGGGGCGTGACGCCGCTGGCAGTGACGAAGTCGCCGATCGCCGGGAGCAAGGGAAACGCGCGGGGGAACGCGGAGTGGGTGGTGGTGGGGCAAACGTAGAAACTCTGCTCCGGCCTACCAGTCCGCGTTCCACTACACTTAGTGGCCGCTCTACTGTGGTGCAAACTCCGATATCCGAACGGTCGAAGAGAATCCCTAATGGCCTCAGCCGAGCAAATACGAACCCTGGTGAGCAGTTTCGCCGAGCGGGACGACGAGAAGTTCCGCACTGTGGCGCTGGACATCGCCGCAGCGGCTGCGAAGGCGGGCGATCCCAAGCTGGCCGACTCCCTGCGCACACTAGTGGACCGTTCCCGCCGGACGGTGCTTCCGACCGTGGGGCCGCGGGCGGTACCGATTTCACGCCCCGACGGTGAGCTTTCGACACTCGTGTCCGTGTCGTACCCGAGGGTGCGGCTGGTAGACATGGTTCTGCCCGATTCGGTTCGCACTAGCCTGACGCGGGTGCTAGTCGAAAACCGGGCCGGCGATCGGCTCCGCGAACACTCTCTGGAGCCACGGAGGCGTCTCCTGCTGGCGGGTCCGCCCGGGTGCGGGAAGACCATGACGGCTAAGGCGCTGGCGGGGGAGGCAGGACTGCCCCTCATGGTTGTGCAGTTCCACGCCCTCATCACCAAATTCATGGGCGAGACCGCCGCCAAGCTCCACGGCATCTTTCGGGCGATGCACTCCACTCGCGGGGTCTATCTCTTCGACGAGTTCGACGTGTTGGCGACCAGCCGCGGTGAATCGAACGATGTGGGAGAGGCGAGCCGCATCGTCAACTCATTCCTTCAGCTCGTAGAGCAGGATGACTCCGAGAGTATCATCGTCGCCGCGACCAACCGCCTCGAGGCCCTCGACCGCGCGGTCTTCCGACGCTTCGATGACCTGATCGAGTTCACCCGTCCCGATCCGTCGATGGTGCGCATGCTTGTCGAGAACCGTCTCGCCGCTCTCGCCCCACTGCGTCTGGACTGGAAGCCGTTGAACACCGCCGCCACGGGCCTCAGTCACGCGGAGGTGGTGAAGGCGTGCGAGGACGCCGCCAAGGCCGTGGTCCTCGGTCAAGCGTCCACCGTCACCACGGCTCTGCTCGCAACGGCGCTCCGCGCCCGTCGCTCTCCCAAACCCAAGGCGCGGCGCTAACTCGAGAACCGCATGTCACGCTTACCGCACCTGCAACTTGTCGGCGGCGTCACGGGTGTTCCTTACACCCGTGTCGGCGGGGGCGGCGCGACGTTCGTGTTCCCTCCCCGTGATCGCGTAAGACAGGGCCGAGCAGTTCGGCAGGCCGTGAATGACGCTGTGGCTGCCGCCTCCGTTGAGCACCAGGCGCAACACACCGAAGCCGAGACCCGAGGCATCCAGCTCACAATCGAGAGCCACACCGGCTTCGACCTGAAGCTCGAAAGTTTGGAGGCCCGGCGTGCGGGCATTGAATTGCTCCACGCCCGCACAAACGGTGGGGTCGAGCGGGCCGTCATTTTCGTGCCCCGAGACAAGGTAGGCGTGCTGCTCAAAAAGATAGACCAGTACGAGCAGGGCACGACGCCGAACGGCAATCCGAGGAACCAGCCGCTCATTGACAGTATTGAGCGTGCCCGTTTGGCGGTTGCCAGAGATCTGTGGTCCGACGCCCGCGATTTTCCCGAGACCGATGCACCGATGTGGTGGGAAGTGTGGTCGTCCTACCCGTCGGGCGGTGCCCAAGCCCGATACAACGAACTCGTCGAAGCATGCCGGGATCGGCAGTTGGAAGTCTCAGCGCGGCGGCTGGAGTTTGCCGAGCGGATGGTCGTGTTGGTGAAGGCGCGACCGAGCGATTGGGCGCGGTCCCGCGCTCTGCTCGAACTCGTTTCGGAACTCCGCTACCCCGTGGAGCCCGCGCGGCCCTACCTGAAGCTCGCTCCTCGCGAGCAGGCGCAGTGGGTCCGCTCTCTGCAGGGCCGACTTCGCCCAGCCGGGCCGGACGCACCTGCGGTGTGTCTGCTCGATACCGGAGTCAATCGAGGCCACGCCCTCCTGCAGGACTCGCTACTCGAAGCCGATACTCAAGCAGTTGTCGATGGCTGGGGCGCCGCGGACCGGAGGGAGGAACCGCACGGCACGTGCATGGCGGGGACGGCGCTCTACGGCGACTTGGCGCCGGTGCTGCAAACCGATGGTCCGGTGGACTTGCGCCATCGATTGGAGTCGGTTAAGGTCATGCCGGATGGTGGCGGTTTGCCGCCAGAAGTGCATGGCGCGGTGCTGATGCAGGCGGTCTCGCTCGCCGAGATCCGGGCCGCAGCTCGCCGTCGCACGGTCTGCTTGGCAGTGACCGCTGTGGATGCATCGGGGGAGGGAGCGCCAAGTTCATGCTCCGCAGCGGTCGATCAAATCGCCTTCAACGACGGTAACGCGACGCGTCTCGTCGTGGTCTCCGCCGGAAACATCCGCGCCATCGCACCCGGGATCACATACCCGCAACTGAACCAATCTGCGGACGGAGCGCTGGAAGACCCGGCGCAGGCGTGGAACGCGCTGGCCGTCGGGGCATTCACCGAACGCGTGCAGCTCTCTGCGGAGTACGACGGCTGGCGAGTGATGGCGCCGGCGGGCGGCCTGACACCGTCCAGCCGCACCAGCGCATGCTGGGATGATGATGGACGCTCCCGCTGGCCTCTCAAACCCGATCTGGTGTTCGAGGGCGGAAACTGGGTCGAGTCCACCACCGGCGAGCGTTCGCCGTGTCAAGAGACCCACCTGCTCACGACCGGGTTCTCGGCCACCGGCGCGCAATTCGACACCAACGCCGACACCAGCGCCGCGACGGCGCAGGCCGCGCGCCTGGCGACGATGATTCAGGCGGAGTACCCACGGCTTCGGGCCGAAACTATCCGTGGTCTGATCGTGCATTCCGCGGAATGGACAGATGCAATGCGCCGGCAATGCCCGGGCGAACTGCAGAACCAGGTGCTGAGGCGTGTGCGCACGTTCGGCTATGGGACGCCGAGCCTCACCCGAGCTCTGCACAGCTTGAACAACGCCGTGACGCTGGTGTCGGAAGCGGCCATCCAGCCGTACCGCAAGGACGGCAGCGACGTGCGGCACAACCAGATGGGACTTCACCACCTCCCTTGGCCGACAGCCGTGCTCTTCGACCTCGCGGATGTTCCGGTGCGGATGCGGGTCACTCTGTCCTACTTCATGCAGCCCAATCCCGGTCGGCGCGGGAACATCCCGAAGTGGGGGTATCCGTCCCACGGACTTCGGTTCGATGTGAAGCGACCCGGCGAGACGGTGGATCAGTTCCGGCAACGCCTCTCGCTCGCCGAGCGCGACGATCCAGCTGCGCCGATCGACAGCATTGGCGAGACCCGTAACTGGGTCATCGGCGCTAACGGCCGCTCGCGCGGCTCCCTTCAGTGCGACTGGTGGGAAGGAACGGCGGCGGAACTCGCCGCGAGCGACTACATCGCGGTCTACCCCGTGACCGGGTGGTGGCGGGAACGGCCGTTCCTGCGCAGGGTCGAGAACACCGCGGCCTACAGCCTCGTCGTTTCGATCGATACTCCCGAACAGGCCATCGACCTATACACCGCTATCACGACTCAGACCGAAGTCGCCGTGAACGTAGTCGCCGGTTCCTAGGCGGGTGGCCCTTACCAGTTGGTGGGTGCCCGTCATCGGCCGCTCCGGGACGATGGCGACAGGTTACCCCCACCCACACCAACGGCAGGTGGCATCACGGTCGACTCTGACCCGTGCCACCAAGATCGGCTTTGCGATCTTGGTGTTCCGCGCGGGCGACATGAATCGGCCCCTATCCGCACCGGGGGCGTGGCACCGCACTTCGACCCGTGCCGCCGGGCTTCACGGCCAGCCCCCGAGGCAGGTGGCACCGATGAGCCAACCGTGCCACCGAGGACCGGCTCGGCGGTCCTCGGTGTTCTTGACCTCGACAGCACCGAGGAAGCCCAAAGCTGCTTCCTCGGTGGCACGGCACAAGTTGATCGGCGGCTCGGCGGGCGACTATTGGCTCAAGCCGCCGGTAGTGGCACCCGATGCGCGAGTGGCACATCGGAGGCACTCCACTCGCTTGCGCTCGCGTCTCTTGTCGACCGGCGTGCGGAAAGACCAACAGGAGCGCGTTGGGGTGCCCATGACACATGCCTCCGTGACCGGCCCCTGCACACGGCAGGAGACGGCCTACAGGCATTTGTGACGGGAAAGGACGATCTAACAGCGCGGGAGGGACTTTGTCGAAAAGTCGCCCGGCCGGCGCGGCGCCGTCGGGGTGCTGGCTGGTGCCACTACCAGCCGCTTTGGGCTGGTAGTGCCGGACGACCGGCCGTTCCTCGGAGCACTACCGGCTCAAAGCAGCCGGTAGTGGCACCCGGCGCACCCCCCGCCTCACCCACCGCCCTTCCCCTCCTGCTCCTTCTTGATCTGCTCCAGCACCGGCACGCTGAACAGTCCCCTCAGATTCCCCGCGCCGCGTCCGACCATCCAGTCCTCGATCTCTTCAACGCTCGTCGTCACCTCGTCACCGAGCTTCACACCCACGTTCTGCCCCGGTTCGTTGTCGAGGCGGCCCTTGATCGTGTTCCCCTCCACCGACGTCACGCTGATCCACATGTGCTCGCTCCCCCCCTCCTCCCCCACCACCTTGAACGGGAGCTTCACGGCGTACGCCACGTTCTTCTCGTGCTTGTTGAACTCGGCGAGGAACTCGGGCCAGCGACGCCGTGCCTCCGCCGTGGCGGCGGCGAGACGCGGATCTTCGTCCGGCACCATGATGATGCCGCGCGACGGCTCGGGGGACTTGTCGCAGGCGGGCAGGGTGCAGAACAGGGCGGCGAGGGCGAGGGCGGCGGCACGGCACGAGGTCGTCATGGGGGCGTTCCAAAGTGGTTGAGAGTTCGCGGCTCTCAGTACCATATCTCGCATGCACGGAGCACTACCGGCTCAAAGCAGCCGGTAGTGGCACCCGGCTACCGGTCGGCTCCCGTGGCGTCGACGGTCACGGCCTCGATCAGCGCCATGTTGTCGCCGTCGGCGGCGCCGCCGAGCAGCAGCACCTTCGAGCCGAATGGCACCGCACGATGGACGATCCGCGGCGTCGTCTGGGCCACCGGCTCCCAGGCGTCGCCGGCGGAGTTGAGCCGGTAAAACCCGCCGCTGCCGACGCTGGCGTACAGCGTGCCGTCGACGACCGCCGCCGCGGGAGCGAAGCCGTTGCTGTTCGGCGCGGGCAGCGACGGCCCTTTGCTCCACGTCGCGGTGCGCGTATCGAAGATGTTCACGTCGAGACTCGGGCGTGAATCGGGGTCGAAGCCGCCGATGGCGTAGATCCGCCCGTCAACGACGGCGGCGATCAGGGCGCGGCGCTGGAATGGCTGCGGCGTTGCGGTCCACGCCGCCTTCGGATCGGTCAGGTCAAGCGAGTACATCTGCTCGGGCCACGTCGTCTTCCCGTCCTTGCCGTGCAGGCGCCATCCGCCCAGAACGTAGAGCTTGCCGTCGACGACGGCCACGTCGTGGGACGAGCGCGGCTGGGGCAGCGGCGTGAAGTCGCTCCAACGCCCCGACGCGGGGTCGAATCGGTAGACCGTGGCGACGGAGCGGTTGTCGTCTTCGTCGCCCTCGGCGTTGAGCGACTGCATGCCGCCGGCGCGGTAGACGGCGCCCTTGAACGCGGCCAGGTTCATGCCCTGGAGGCGCGGCCCGCCGGGCAGCGTCTCCCAGTCGCGTCCACCGGCGAGGCTCAGGCGCCGGAACTCACCGGAGCACGACGTGGTGTGGTACTCGTGCGTCGGGACGATGTGCCCGCCGTAGACGTAGAGCCAGCCGTCGGAGATGACGGCGCCGAAGCTGGAGGTGGCGAAGGGCAGGTCGATCATTTTCTCGACCGGCGCGGCGCCCGCATTGCCGGCAGCCATCTCGGGGCTGTGTGCCGCCTTGCTCGCGACGGGCTTCGGGGCCTCGACGGTGTCGAACACCAGTGTGGCGTAGTGGCGGATCTGGGCGTATTCCTTGTCATCGCGCTTGCCGGGCTTGTCCTCCCAGAACCTCGCCCATGCGCCGTAGCGTCCGCTGTCCTCGAGCACGGGTGAAAGGCCGTTCTCGTCGGTGGTCACCTTTTTCTCGGAGTTGCCCGGCAGGATCACGCGGATCTCGGCGCCCGCCTTGGGCTTGCCGGCGACGAGCAGCTTGAGCCGCACCCCCCCACCCCCCCCACCCTTGCCGTCCTGCTTGATGGGCACGATTTCGACCGGCACGCTGTCGCCCAGGACCGTGCGGGCGTCGAAGGCGTCGCCGATGATGGTCTTGGGGTAATAGAGCAGCACGTGCGACGTACCGGCGCGGTCCATCACACCCAGGTCGACCACGCCGTGAACGATACGCGTCCCCTCGCCGGGCGTGTTCATCGTCATGTGGCCGGCGTCGAGGGGCTCGGCGGAGAGCGGGGTGTCCTTGCCGTCAAGGCCGCGGAGCTGGAAACGGGCGCCCTTGATGATGTCGACGTCGACCACGTCGTCGGCGATGAGCGTCTCGCTCATGATGATCCGGGACACGGAGGGATCCGCCTGCGGGACGACGAAGACGAAGTGGGCGGAGGCGACGGCCGTGAACGCGAGGAGGGCGGCGAGGGCGGAGAGCCAGAGGGTCTTCGGGAGGTGCATGAACGATCGACTCCTGCGCGGATTGCGACTTGGTCTCAAGATTGGGCGGGGTTGTAGTCGCCGACGGCGGGGGCTTTCAAGGAAGGTGGTGGAAACAACCCGGTGCGGAGCCGCGCTGGCCCCTAGGAAAGGGGTTTCCGCGCCGAATATTCACCGTTTGTTTGCGCTGTTCACCCGACACCCGGGCCCTTGCGCGCTCGCGGCCTTACGTCGCCGCGTCGACGTATGCGGCCTCGAAGTCGCCGATCTGATCAGCGAGCCCGAAATCGAGGAGCGACGGGACTTGGGCGAGAGGCTCGATGACCCAGGCGCCGTTGTGCTCGGGGAGCGCCCCGGCGATCGCTCGCTGCGAGACGCTAAAGGTGATCACGTAGACACGGTCCTCGGTGTCGACCACGACCACGGCCATGCCGGTGTTGGTGATCTCGCGGGACGGGCGCGGGTCGAACTCGGTACGCCCGTTGCCCTGGCTCTCGGTGTACGGGACGAAGGCCTCGGGCGGGGTGGTCGCGGCGCCGCCGATCGGGGTGATGGCGTCGCTGATGACGCTGAGGGCCCAGCCGTTGCCGTTGAGACCGAGCCCGAGGCCCTGGTGGGTCTGGCCCTCCTGATCGAGCCAGGTGCCGGCGCTTCCCTCGGGCGACCACCACAGCGCGGTGAGCTTGCCGTCCTGGATGCCCTGGATGTTGAAGGCGTTCCATCCGGTCGTGATTCCCGAGAGCGAGCCGGGAGCGAAGTCCATCTCGCCCGAGAGGCCCGCGGCGTCGGTGAGGTTCGTGAGCACCCACACGTGCTCGCCCGGGAGCGTGGGGCTTTCGTGGGCGGCGCCGCCCTGCCACAGCGACCACACGTCGCCGCTGCCGTCCTGGAACCAGTGGTTGCGTGCGCCCCAGTAGGCGTCGGAGACGGCAACGTTGTCGAGGAAGCCGAGCAGGTCGGTCGAGATCCAATCGCCGTCGACCAAGCCGTCCTCACCCTTGGCGGCGTCGTAGGTCTGGATGAACTGGTCGGGGGCGGCGAGGAGGTGGAACAGATAGACCTTGACGGCCGGGTCGCCCGGCGGGGCGCCGAGGTCGGACGCGGCGCTGGCGAACGCGACGTAGGCGCCGTTCGCGCTAATGACAGGATCGTACCCTCCGGCGCCGTCGGCGACGGAACGGGGCGTGCAACTGACGAGGCGTTTCGTCCCGGAATCGATTTCGTAGAGGTAGACCTGCCCGGACTGGCCGTAGACGACGGAGCGGGCGTTCGCGCTGATGCGAGCATGGGAGTCTGCGGTGCCGGCGGCCTGGGTGCCGTCGGTGCTGGTGAGGACGGTCAACCCCCCGGTCGCCCGGTCATAGAGGAAAATGTCGTCACCACCCAAGTCGTTCTGGCCTTCGAGGAGGTTGGTGGCCGTACTGGTGAACGTAATGTACCGGCCGTCGTCGCTGATGCGCTGGCTGTACATACCCAGTGCCGGTGGGTTGTCGGCGGGGATGGCTGCGTCGGCAAATCTGTGGGTGATGAGTGTGTTTTCGCGGGTCGAGCGGTCGTAGACAAAGAGGTCCGCGTCGTCGCTCGTTTCAAACTGGCCCTCGACCAGGTTTCTGGCGGAGCTGACGTACGTGACAAAGCGACCGTCCGCGCTGGGGCGGGGATAGCTGGAGGGGTAGCCGTTGCCGTCGATGTCCGTGGCCGTGAGCGACTCGCCCGCGACATGGCTTACGAGTGTGCTCACGCCGGCGACACGGTCGTAGAGGAAGACGTCGAACGCGGCGTAGATGTTGTCGGGATGGGTGCGATCGATCTGGCCCTCGACGAGGTTGGAGGCGAGGCTCTCGTACGCGACGTAACGCCCGTCGGCGCTGACGACGGCGTTGATCGAGAGCTGGTTCCCGCCGATGTCGTCGCCGGGGTGGGGACCCACGGCACGGTCGATCATGATGTTCTCGCCGCTGTCACGGTCGAAGAGGAAAACGTGCGAACCCACGCCGGCGGAGTGCGCGTCAATGACCTGACCGGGGACGAGGTCGAACGAGTTGCTGGAGTAGGTGACGAAGCGGCCGTCGGCGCTGATCGATGGGTACTCGGTCGTCGGCAGGTCGGTCTCGCTCGAAAGGGGGTGGCTGACGAGGATCGTCGTGCCCGACTCGCGATCGAAGAGGAAGACGTTCGTCGAGTTCGCGAGGAAGTCGGGCTGGTCCGCAACGAGGTTCGTCGCGAAGCTCCGGAACGCGACGAAGCGCCCGTCGCGGCTCATCACGGGCTCGAACGACTTGTCGTCCCCGGTGGTCGTGGGGGAAGCGGCTGAGCGGCTCACGACCGTGGTGACCCCGGATACGCGGTCGTAGAGAAAGATGTCGGTGCTGTCGTTCGTGTCGGATTGGCCTTCGAAGAGGTTGATGGCGAGGCTGGTAAAGAGAACGTACCGGCCGTCTTCGCTGACCGACACGGGCGCGCTGTCGCCGGTGAGCTCGCTGCCCGCCGGGGTCTCGACGCCGACCGTCACCGGGGTGAGGAACGAGAACAAGGTTCGCGACTCGAGGAGTTCCAATCGCGGAGCGTGTGCGAATACCGGCATTCTCGCCATGGTCGGAGACTCCATTTTTAGTTTACATCCTAGACAATCGTATCGAGAGACGTGCGTCGATGACGGCACGCCGAGTGATCGACCTCGCCGCCGCTCGAGCCGTTCATGTCGCCTATTGTCTTGGCCCGTCATGAACGCCCCCGCGGGTCCAGCGTGGACTCTGTCCGGGTCAGGCGGCCGGTGTCGGACCGGCAAATCACTTCCGGCGATGGGTCGTAGGCCTCATTGGAGTTCTCAAGCATGGTTCGCATCCGCATGAAGCGTCTGGGTCGCCGGCGTCGTCCGTTCTACCGGATCAACGCCGTCGACGTGACCACGAAGCGTGACGGGAAGTTCCTCGAGCAGCTCGGCTGGTACGACCCGCTGGTGAAGGACGAGGCCAAGGGCATCGTTCTCGACGTCGAGCGCATCAAGCACTGGCTCGCCCAGGGCGCGCAGCCCTCGGACACCGTGATGAACATGCTGGTCAAGCGCCAGATCGTCGACGGGACCGAGTGGGTCGCCCGGCGCGAGATGCGCATCAAGTCGAAGGCGGACCTGGCGGCCAAGCGGGCCGCGAACCCGCTGCCGGACAAGAAGAAGAAGTAAGCACTCGCCTCGCGAAGGCGTCTTGACGAGCCCGAAGCGCAAGCGAGGGTGGACGATACAGTCCACTCGCGTGCGCTTCGGGCTCGTTTCATAGACTCGTGCGGAGGCCCGTCGCTTACGCTCGGGGTTCGTATGCGCTTCGACGTCCTGACAACCTTTCCCGAGATGTTCGGGGCCGGGCCCGGCACGGTGCTCGGGACCAGCATTCCTGCGCGCTGCGCCGCCGCGGGCGTGGCCGAGTATCACGCCCACAACCTCCGCGACTTCACCCCCGCGAGCGACAAGCACCAGAAGACCGACGACCGCCCCTTCGGCGGCGGGCCAGGCATGGTCATGATGTGCCAGCCCATCTGGGACGGCGTGCACGCGGTCGAGGCTCTCGACGCGCGACCGGCCACGCGCATCGTCATGTCGCCGCAGGGCAGGGTGCTCGACCAGGAGATGGTCGAAGAGCTGGCGAAGCGGCCGCGGGTGCTCATCATCGCGGGGCACTACGAAGGGATCGACGAGCGGGTGATGGAGAAGCTGGGGGCGGTGGAGATCAGCATCGGGGACTATGTCCTGAGCGCGGGGGAGCTGTCGGCGCTGGTGCTGATCGACGCGGTCGTGCGGCTGCTGCCGGGGGCCCTGGGGCACGAAGAATCGGCGGGGCAGGACAGCTTCTCGCCGGTCGAACTGCCCGCAGGGCTGAAGAAGAAGGACCCGCTCAAGACTCTCGGCGGGGCGCGCCTGCTGGATTGCGCTCATTACACCCGCCCGCGGGAGTGGATGGGGATGGCGGTGCCCGAGGTGCTCATGAGCGGGGACCACCGGGCGGTCGACCGCTGGCGGCTCGAGCAGCGGCTGGCGCGGACGCGCGAGCGCCGGCCGGATCTCTTACGGGGCCTGTTCAGCCTCGAGGGAGGGCTGGGGGGGCTGGAAGGGGACGGGGGCGGAGCCTAACATTGAGGCCCGTCGCCGGGCGGCCTTGGGGCGGCCTTGGCGGAGGTTCTGAACACCAGTTTTTCACGTCCTTTACCGATTGGGGCACGTCATGGGCCTGCAGCAGATCATCGAGGGAGTCAACGCCGAGGCGATCCGTACGGACGTCCCGCGGATTGACATCGGCGACACCATCAACGTGCACTGCCGCATCGTCGAGGGCCAGAAGGAACGCATCCAGGTGTTCCAGGGCGTGGTGATCGCCCGGGCCGGCCGCGGCACCAGCGCCATGATCACGGTCCGCCGGATCGTCGAGAACATGGGCGTCGAGCGCATCTTCCCGATCAACTCCCCCAAGATCGCCAAGTACGAGGTCCTGCGTCGCGGCGACGCCCGCCGGGCCAAGCTCTATTACCTCCGCGACCGCGGCGGCAAGAGCCGTCGTCTGCGTGATCGCCGCCGCGGCCTCAAGCACGTCGGCGGGATCGTCAACCCCGGCCAGGCCTAAAGCGACTGGCGAACGCCCCAGTACGAACTTCCAGCGACCCCGCGGCGACGCGGGGTCGTTTCTTTTTGCGATCGGCGAAGGAGAGTGCCATCGAAGTCCGCTCTGGGACTTCGACGTGTCCATAAGCAACGCACTGCGCAACCGACTGCGGGCCTCAGTGCGGGCTGATACCGAAGTGTCCGGCAACTTCTGCTGCGTGCTCTGGATTTATTACCCAGAGGTCGCCAAGGCTGGCAGACCGCGACGGACTACTGCCGCGCCGGATCATTTGCGGCGGCAAGTCGATGCCGCTGCCGTATCGCCCACTCCCGCCAATCGGCGCGATCTGTCTTCCCAGCGATTTGAGCGAGGACTTCGCCGGTGTGCTCGTCGGTTCGATCGTGACGCAGCTGCAGCGACGCCAACGCGACAAGGCTGGGGACATGCTCGGGCGCCGCTTCGAGTGCTGCGCGGGCGGCGTCGATCGCTCCGTCAACCTGACCGGCTCGATCGAGCCCGAGCGCAAGGTTCAAACGCGGGTCGGGATACCCGGGCATCAGCTTGCGGGCCCACTCGAACTCGGCTGCGGCCGCGTACAGGTCGCCGCGCTTGAGCAGGACGACGCCGAGGTTGTTATGGGCCGGGCCGTGGTAGAGGTCGGCGGCCAGTGCTTCGCGCAGGAGGGTTTCTGCTTTCGCGGGGTCGCGGTCGGTGTATTCGACGGCTTCCATCGTCAGGGCCTGGGCGCGTTGGGGGTCGCGGTCGGCGTCCGCGGGCGATGCGTACGGGCCGGCGGTATGGCGGGAGGCGCACCCTGGACCGAAAGACGTCGTGATGGTGCAAGCGACATGGCCATGAGGCCGCCGAGAGAGCGACGCCGGAGCGTGGAAAGCATCATCGCGAGGCGTCCTTTGGTCCCTTGGCAGGGACGGCGTCGGTGTGAGGGATGCGTGCCTGGAGTCCGGTTGCCGTCAGACGTTCAACGGTGAGGCTCACACGCAGGGGCAAGTCCGAACCGGCGCAGCTTGCGGCGTCGATGGGCGATAGCCGCAAGGGTGTCGAGTCGATTTGAGTAACCGTCCAAGCTGGCGCGGCGAGTCGCCACGCCTCGAGCAGGCGGCCGAGCTTGGGAAGTGTGACGCCGGTTAGGCTCGCCGAGGCGCGGGAGCGAGCAATCTGAGGCCCCGTCTTCGACCCGGGCACGACCTCGATGAGCGTGCTGCTGGCCGGCGTGAACGCCTCGATGTCGGCGGGCGCGAGACCCGCAGAAGTCAGGGCGGTCGTGAACCGCTGCGCAAGCGCCCCTTCCTGGACGCTTACTTCGGGCGCATGAACCCACGCCGGCAGCGAGCGAACGATTGTGTCGATGTCCGCCTGCAAACGGGAGTTGGTCCCCCTGCTCGCGTGTGCATCTTCGAAGGTCTTGACGGCGGCACGATAGCGCATGACCGAAGGAATCAGTAATGCCACCGAGCAGACCGTTGCGATGATCCAGCATGTCCACAGGCGTCCGGTCATGGCGTGTGGTCTCCGGACGATGCCCCGGTCGCTGGCGTGTTCTGCCGCGTGAACGTGAGCGCGAGCCGAGCTCTCCGCTCGGAATTGGCCGCGATCCCTGGCTGCTCTAGGACGAAGCCCGGGGGCGGACGGATGGTGGCGAGGAATTCACCGGGATCGCCGTCGATGCTCACGGTGAGGGCAATGCGCCGAGAATCGACGTTGAGCGACTGCACTTCGGCGTTCGGATGGCCCTCCGCGGGCACCGGCCAGGAGCGAAGCATGCCGGCAAGCGGGGCCGTGACGTCGGCGGGGATTCCCTCAGAGGCCGCTCGGGCCGCGAACGCGCGGAGGACGTTCACATCGGCCTGCGACACCGGGCCGGTGGTCCCGCCTCGGTGCGTGCGGGGATTTCGCGATGAAGTGCGGTGGCGCGCCGCGACAGGCCGAGCAATACGAGCAGGGCGAGCATGAGCGTGCCCGCCATCGCTACGGCGTGCATCAGAGTGCGACGACGGCGATCGCTGCGGGGCTCGAATTCGCCGACGAGGAAATTGAGTAGCTCAACATTCGCACCGGGCGCTATCCCGGCGGGAAGCGTCACGGGTGTGAGGGCGGCGAGCGAGCCCGGCAGTTCACGCAGCGATTCGCGTGGCACCGCGCACGCGAGTGTTCTGAACCCGCCGCTTCCATCGGAAGCGCCTAGCGGCACGCCCACGGCATGGAGAGCTGTGACGTCCAGCGGAACGTGATCCTGCAGATCCAGCATGAGCCCCGGCGGAAGCGGGCCGGGGCGCCGGAGCGGGGCATCAAGGATCGCCCAGTAGAACCGGCCCGTGGACCAACGGGCATGGGTCTCAGAGCCCGGTTCGGGTTTCGACCCGTTGTTCGGTGCGCTCACTCCATCTCCGTTCAGGGCGGGTCTGTGGGAGATCATCGTCCACCCCCGCCGGCGCCGGGGGTCGGGGGCGGCTCATCCGGGCGAAGGCGGAGGGTGTGGGCGCTCACCCAGACCGGCAACTGGGACACCAACCAGCTTGATCTCAACGGTGATGGCGATTACGTCGACGCCAGCGAGTGGGACGCGAGCGCCACCTTCAACAACGCGAACGAGCTCCTGACCCGCACCAGCTTCAGCGGCACCGGCTACGACGCGAACGGCAACCTCACCAACGACGGCATCACGTACACGTACGTGTACGACGCGTTCAATCGCCTGCGCTTCGTCAAGAGCGGCGGCGCCGTGGTCGGCGAATACCGCTACAACGGCCTGAACCAGCGGATCGCCTGGCACTACGACGTGGACGCCGACGCGGACGTCGACACCAACGACAACTGGTTCTACTTCGTCCACGACGACCGGTGGCGCATCGTGGCCACCCACCGCGGCAACGGCGCCGGCAGCTCGGTCGAGTCGGACCCCAAGGAAGGGTTCGTCTTCCACTCGGCCGGGGGTGGGGGGGCTGGCGGGTACGGGGGATCGTCGTATATTGATAGCGTGATCCTCCGCGACCGGGACAACACGTCCGGTTGGAACAGCTCCAGCGATGGGACCCTGGAGGAGCGCCGCTACCTGCTGCAGAACTGGCGAGCTGACGTCGTCGCGATCATCAAGGACAACCGCGCGATGGTCGAGCGGGTCAAGTACAGCCCCTACGGCGTGCCCTTCAACATCCCGATGGGGGACACCGACGCCGACGGCGACACCGACACCACCGACACGGGTCAGATCAGCGCCTGGATCGCCTTCGGCACCTGGTCCGCCCTGGGCGACACCGATCTCGACGGGGACGTCGACGCCACCGACTTCAACAACGCGAACGGCGCCAAGATCACCACCGGCCGCGGCGTGCTCAGCTACTCGGGCTTCAAGAACAGGATCGGGTACGCGGGGTACCAGTATGCGCCAGAGCTCGAGGCCTCGGGCGCGAAGTGGCATGTGCGGAATCGCTTCTTCAACTCAGACACGGGTAGGTGGAATACGCGGGATCCGATTGAATATCAAGGGGGGAACGGGCTATATGAGTACGTCCATGCGTTTGTGGGCCAAGTCTCAACTTGACCCCCCAAATAGGGAAGTTTGCGCGTCGGTCCATCTATTCCGTCTCGCACGATCGCGCCGACTTCGGGGTTTTCGCCCCTTCGACTTGGTTCTCGGCTCAGCGCAGTCACACGACAATTCGGACGAAGTCTGTCTCCGACGTCGGGGCGGTAATCGCCGCCCCGCCCCCGTCGGCGCCCTGACCGCGCCGCGCCCACCACGTCGGAGAACGCCATGCCTTTCCGCGCCGACCGCACCCCCACCCCCACGCCGCGTACCCCCGCCGACCTCATTCGTTTCGCCGGCCTGCCGGCGGCCGCGGCCCTCAGCCTGGGGCTGGCCGGGTCCGCGCTCGCGCAGAACCAAGCGTCGGCCCCGCCGACGCGCGTGAGCGTGCCGACGGCGCCCGCGGCCGCCCCGGCCCAGCCCCCGACCACGCCCCGGGCCGAGCCGACCGACATCACGAATCGGCCGCCCGCGAAGGAGCCGCTCGAGGAGCCCGGCCCCGCGAGCCTGCCGCAGTCGGGGCAGAAGCCCGCCGTCACCGTCAGCGAACAGATGACCGTCGACCTGCACGTGAAGGACGAGGACCTCTCCAGCGTCCTCGAGATGCTCGCGATGCAGTCGCAGAAGAACATCATCACCAGCAAGGGCGTGAGCGGGCGCGTGAGCGCGTCGCTCTACGGCGTGACGTTCACCGAAGCCCTGGACAACATCCTGCACCCCAACGGCTTCGGCTACATCGAGCAGGGCAACTTCATCCACGTCTACACGATCGAGGAGCTTGTGAAGATCCAGGAGTCGCTCAAGAAGCGCATCGCCAAGGTGATCTACCTCAACTACATCAACGCCGAGGACGCCAAGAATCTCGTCGATCCCCTCCGCTCCGAGCGCGGCGAGATCCGCGTTCCCAAGAAGACCGACGCCTTCCTCATCCCCGCGACCGCCCCCGCCGGCAAGGACGACTACGCCCTCGCCAGCAGCATCGTCGTCATCGACTACGAGGACAACGTCGCGGCCATCGAGAAGCTCATCGCCGAGCTCGACACCCGCCCGGCCCAGGTCCTCGTCGAGGCCACCGTGCTCCAGGTGTCCCTCACCGAGTCCAACGCCTTCGGCGTCGACTTCTCCATCATCGGCGACCTCAACTTCACCGACTTCATCAACACCGGCGGCGCCCGCTCCGCGGCCGACGCCCTCACCGCCGGCGGCATCGGCTCGGCCGGCAGCGGCTTCAGCCCCCCCGACAACCAGGGCACCGCCATCGGCTCGCTCCCGGGCAACACCCTCAACGGCCCGGCCAGCTTCAAGGTCGGCGTCATCGCCGACGACATCTCGATCTTCCTGCGTGCCCTCGACGAGGTGACGGACACGACCATCATCTCGAACCCCAAGGTGCTCTCGCTCAACCGCCAGCCCTCGCGCGTCCTGGTCGGCCGGCGTGTCGGCTACCTCAAGACCACCTCGAGCGAGACCTCGACCGTCACCGAGCCCGACTTCCTCGACACCGGCACCCAGCTCCACTTCCGCCCCTTCGTCGCCAAGGACGGCTCCATCCGCATGGAGCTCAAGCCCCAGATCTCGGAAGCCATCATCCGCGAGGCCTCCGACGCCGGCGGCTCGGTCCAGACCATCCCCGACCTTGTCACCCAGGAAATCGTGACGAACGTCATCGTGCGTGACGGCCAGAGCATCGTGCTCGGCGGCCTCTTCCGCGAGAGCACCTCGCTCACCCGGCGCCAGGTCCCCATGCTCGGCGACATCCCCATCATCGGCGCCGCCTTCCGCGGCAACGACGACACCACCCAGCGCAGCGAGATCGTCTTCGTCATCACCCCCAGCATCGTCACCGACGCCTCCGCCGCCGAGGACGCCAACAAGGCCTTCGACGACGCCGAACGCGTCCGCGCCGGCAACCGCCAGGGCCTACTCATGTGGAGCCGAGAGAAGATGACCGCGGCCCTCAACGTCGAGGCCGAGCAGCTCGCCCGCGAAGGCGACACCGAGAAGGCGATGTGGAAGCTCAACCGCTCGCTCTCGCTCAACCCCGGCCAGCCCGAGGCCTATCGCCTGCGTGAGCGCATCACCGGCGAGAAGGAGACCTGGCCCAGCCGCTCCATGCTCGACAACATCGTCGGCAAGGAGATCAACGATCGCCTCCAGGCCATCCCCACCACGCCGGGCACGAAGATCGACAACCCCTACGGCAGCCACGACATCCCCAAGCGCCCCGTCGAGAAACCCCGCAAGTACCCGCTCTCGAACGGGAATCCGACCGGCACACCGGGCGAGGACAACGACAATCCCTGCAGCAACGCCAAGAACCAGCCCTTCGACGCGAGCAACCCGGCGCCCGGGAACAACCAACACGCTCGCGCCTCGTCAACCACGGTGCCCGGCGCCGCCTCGGCCGCGGCCCTCGAGGCCCAGCAGCTCAACCTCACCGCCACGCTCACGCCCTCGGACTACCAGCCCGAGCTCGCCCAGGCCAACGGGCAGGCCAATGCTCAGGCCAGCGGGCAGCTGAACGTGAAGCCCGCCGAGCAGCCCGAGGACGCCCTCACCGCGGCCAACCGCGGGCGGACCGTCACCTTGCTGCTGACCCTCCGCTCCCAGATCGAGCTCTTCACGGCCGCCAACAACGGGACCTTCCCGCGCCTCGGCTCGGGCGAGGCCTTCGGCTGGCAGCCGCTCATCGAGCAGCGGTTCCTGCGCACGCCCCCCACCAACCCCTGGATCCCGAACTCGAACGCGACCCGCGTCGTGATCGGTCGCGGCCCCGACTCCGACTTCCACACCGACTACGGCTGGATCTACAACCCCCAGACCGGCCAGCTGTGGGCCGCGGCCACCGACGAGGCCGGGCGTCCGCTTCCCTTGAACGAGCAGAACCAACCCAACAGCGAGCCGTCGGTCGCTGATGCCCGGGACCAGACTCCGGCGCCGGACGCAAGCACGCCCGTCGCCCAGTCTCCGGAAGCTCAGTCTCCCGAGGCTCAGTCCCCCGAAGCGCCTCCGACCGCCGCGTCCGGCACCTCGCCTTCGCCGGCGAACGCGACCACGCGGGCCCCCTCGTTCGTGGCCGCCCGCCCCGGCGGATTCTTCCGGTCGCTGACGCGCAGCTTCTTCAACCCCTTCCCCGCCCGCGGCCCGATCGCCCCGGAGACGACCGAGTCCGAGACCGCGAACGCCCCCGGCGAGGACGAGTCGCGATAACTCGCTGAGAGGTCCCACATTTCAGATTGACCCGGCGGGGCGTGACTTCACTCGCGCCCCGCTTTCGTCGATACATCCGTCAGATCCCTCCCACGCCTCCCCCACGACCACGATCGGAGTGCACATGCACCGCCACGCCGCCCGCAACTCGCTCGTTCTCGGACTGACCGCCCTGCTGACCCTTTGTGGGGCGGGGGGGTGCGCCAAGCAGGGCAAGCACAACGCCGAGTTCGCCGAGCAGGCGACCGAGCGGATGAACCAGCTCAAGAGCGGCACGCAGTGGTCGCTCGCCCAGCAGCAGTTCCTCGCGGGCGATTTCCAGAAGGCGCTCCGCACCGTCGACAGCTCGGTCGCCCTCAACCCCAAGGTGCCCAAGGCCCACGTCCTGCGCGGGCGCGTGCTGATGGAGATGGGGCGTCTCGAGCCCGCTCGCGACGCCTTCATCGAGGCCGAGCGCCTCGCCACCCTCGCCGGCGAGGGCAACAACCCCGAGAACGCCCAGGCCCAGTATTACCTCGGCGTGATCCACGAACGGTACAACGAGCCGCAGAAGGCGTACGAGCGGTACAGCAAGGCCCTGGAGCTCGATCCCCAGAACGCGCAGCCGCTCGTGGCCGCGGGCGAGATGCTCATCCAGCAGGACCGGCTCGACGAGGCCGAGGCGCTGCTCGAGTCGAGCCGCACGACCTTTGAATACAACGCGGCGATCCGCCAGTCGCTGGGCCAGATCGCGATGCTCCGCAGCCGGCCCGAGAAGGCGACCGAGTACTTCAAGCAGGCCACGATCCTCGCCCCCGGCGAACAGACCGTCGCCGAAGACCTGGTGCGGGCCCAGATGGGCTCCGGCAAGTACGGCGAGGCCGAGATGAACCTGCGTCGCATGGTTGAGGCGGCCGAGCGTCACAAGGACGAGCCGCGCCGCGACCTGCAGCACCTTCGCGCCAAGTGCCTGATCGCGATGAACCGCCAGATCGAGGCCCGCGATGTCCTGCTCAAACTCACCGACGACACTGAAGGCTCGGCCGACGTCCCCGCGTGGCTCGCCCTCAGCGAGGTCTCCGCGGCCCTCAACGACCTCGGGCGCCTCCGCGGCGCCTCAGGGCGTGTCATCGCCCTCGCCCCCGAGCGCCCCGAGGGATACCTCTACCGGGCCGTGTGGAACCAGCGCAGCGGCAAAGTGACCGCGGCCCTGGTCGACCTCAACACCTCGATCGCCCGCGGCGAAACCGCGCAGGCGTACGCCCTCAAGGGCGTCCTGCTCAAGGATCTGGGCAAACTCGAAGATTCCTCCGCCGCCCTCGCGAACGCATCGCGGCTCGACCCGGACAACGCCGACCTCACCCGGCTGCAGCGCCACGTCGATTCGCAGATCACCCACGTCAGCGACGAGTAAATCGTCAGAATCCGACGAAGTCACTCACGCCGCAGTCAACCACCACGGGCCTCGTTGGACCGGATCCGGTCCACGAGGCCCGTTGTGCTGCGCCCCTTGATCATCTCGACGAGTTCCACCCGCCCGCCGCGCGAGAGCACGAACTGGGCCCCGGGGATCTGGTCGACGCGGTACTCGGCGCCCTTGACGAGGACATCGGGCTCGATGGTTCGGATGAGGGCCTCGGGAGTGTCTTCGTCGAAGATTACGACCGCGTCCACGCAGCTGAGTCCGCTGAGCAGCTGGGCCCTGTCGATCTCGTTGTTGATCGGCCGGTCCGGCCCCTTGTTCAGCCGCTTGACGGACGCATCGGTGTTCACGCCTACCACGAGGAAGTCGCCGAAGCTGGCCGCTCGTTTGAGCAGCGCGTGGTGGCCGGCGTGCAGGATGTCGAAGCAGCCGTTGGTAAAGACCACCTGCTTGCCGTCGCGTTTGAGGGCGCGGACCTCGACGAGCAGCTCGTCGCGCGTACGCACGCGTCCGCGGTTCGAGAGCGACCGCTTCATGATCTCCGCGTGGATCCGCTCCAGCGGAATCGGCACCACGCCGAACTGCTCCACCTCGAGCCCGGCCGCGGCGTTCGCGAACCGCACGGCGTCGGACCACGTCATGCCGTTGGCCCGCCCCGCGGCGAGAGCCGCGAGCACCATGTCTCCCGCGCCGGTCACGTCGTAGACCTGGCGCGCCTGAGTCGGGAGCACCTGCGCCTGCCCCCCCGCACCGTCGCGCTCGAGCAGCAGGGCCCCGTGCCGATCAAGCGTGATCACGCACGCCTCGAGCTCGATGGTGCGCAGCAGCCGCTCGGCGATCCCCGCGTGCGCGATCGGCTCGGCGTCGTCGAGCGGGCGCATGTCGAGGGCCAGGGCCGCCTCGGTGCGGTTGGGCGTGATCACCGTCGCGCCGCGGTACTTCGAATAGTCCTTGATGGCCGCCGGGTCGACGAAGACCGGCACGCCCGCACGACGGCACCGCAGAATCGCCGCCGAGCACACCTCGGGCGTGCACACGCCCTTGGCGTAGTCCTCGATGCACAGCGCGTCGGCCCCCACGAGGGCCTTGTCGAGCGCGTCGAGGACGCGTGCGGTCACGCCCGCGTCGAGCGGTGCCCGCGACTCGTGGTCCTCGCGGAACATCTTCTGCGGGTGGCGGTGCTGCGCGAGGCCGATGAGGCTGCGCTTGCGCGTCGTCGGCCGGGTGGCGTCCGCCACGAGCCCGGTCGCGTCGATCCCCTCGGCCCCCAGCAGCCGGCGCATGTCCGCCGCGTGCGGGTCATCGCCGACGACACCGACGGCCCGCACCGTCCCGTGCATCGCCCGCAGGTCGAGGCACACGTTCGCTGCCCCGCCGGGGCGACACTCCTCGCGCTGCACGTGCAGCACCGGCACCGGTGCCTCGGGGCTGAGCCGGTCGGCGTTGCCGTAGACGAGCTGGTCGAGCATGAAGTCGCCGAGAACGACGACAGAGAACGGGCGCCAGGTGGCGAGATTGTGCAGGAGGCTGCTGGGCATTCGGGGATAGTTTAGCTGCTGATCCGAGCCCCTCGCGCAAGCAAGGGGTCCTGTGCCGCCCCGCCGCCGGGTCCGCCGCCGCTTGAGGCCGCCGCGACGACCATCGCCGACAGTTCCCGCTCTCCACGCTGGAACACCAGGCGCAGCCGTGCCCGTACCACCGGGCAGGGCCAATCCCCCGCCGGCACGTGCGGGGGGGTCAGCTTCACCCAGTCCTTCTCCGTCACGACGATCGCCTGGGCCCCGAACTGCTGGGCGGATTCGATCATCTTCCGCACGGTGTCCCGGGCGAAGGGGTCGTGGTCGGGCAGGGCGATCACCCGCATGCTCCCCATCCCCCCGCTGCCCTCGATCACGCCCTTGAGTGCGCTGGCGAACCCCCGCGGGTTGCCGATCGCGCAGACGCCCAGCACGCGCTTGCCGCGGAGCCACTCGACGCCGTGCTCGACGTCGCCGCCGCCGACAAGCTGAGCGATGCCGGTCCAGCGATGGCTGGCGACGCCCACGGGTCGCTTGCCATGAACCCGCTCGATGTCGCGCTCAAGCGTCGCGAGCGTTCCGGCGTCGACGAGTTCGGCGTGGGTGATGACGACCGCCCCCGCGCGTTTGAGCGACTCCACCGGCTCGCGGAGCCATCCCGCGGGAATGAGCCGCTGGCGGAACACATCCGCGGACGCATCCACGAGGACGATGTCGAGGTCGCGGGCGAGTCGCCGGTGCTGGAAGCCGTCGTCGAGAAGCACGCAATCGATCGGCGGGGGCGCCGTACCGCCCCCGAGCAGCGCCGTGATCGTCTCGAACCGCTCCGGCCCGACGGCCAGCGGCACCTGCGCCAGCTCACGCCGGTACACCTGCGCCTCGTCAGATTTCGCCGCACCCTCGGCGCCGCCGCCGCGCCCGCCCTTGGGCACGTAGCCGCGCAAGGCGATACAGGGCCGCCGCCCCGCCGCGAGCAGCTCGCGGGTGAGGTGCAGGACCATGGGCGTCTTGCCCGTGCCGCCGGCCGTGAGGTTGCCGATGCTGATGACCGGGACGGGGACGCTCTGCACGCCCCTGCCTTTGTCGAAGTCGCGGTTGCGCGACCGGATCGCCATGGCGTACAGGGGCTCGGCGATCCGCGCCAGCCAGCGCAGAGCCGGGGGGAGGGGGCCGGTCGGATCCGAGCCTCCCGCGCGAGCGGGAGGTGTTGCGGCTGGGAAATCACCTGCGGTCACGTACCCACAGTACCCCGCCACCTCGCAGACCTCCCGCTCGCGCGGGAGGCTCGGATCAGCATAAACTCCCGTCATGCCTCACGCCCTCGTCCTCCGTGCCCCCGGAACCAACTGCGACTCCGAGATGGTCCGGGCCTTTGAGCTCGCCGGGGCGAAGGCCGAACTCATCCACCTCGACAAGCTCATCGCCGAGCCCCAGCGACTCGACGCCGCCGACCTCGTCGGCTTCCCCGGCGGCTTCAGCTACGGCGACGACATCGCCTCGGGCCGCATCTTCGCCGTCCGCCTCCGCGAGCGCCTCTACCCCGCTCTCCGCGCAGCGGCCGCCCGCGGCTGCCCGATGATCGGCGCCTGCAACGGCTTCCAGGTCCTCGTGCAGGTCGGCCTGCTCCCCGGCCCCGACCAGGCCGGCCAGTGGCCCGACGACGCGGCCCCCGCCCAGACCTGCGCCCTCGCCGTCAACTCCGGTGGCTCGTTCATCGACCGCTGGGTCCGCGTCGCCACCGACCCCACCAGCGTCTGCATCTGGACCCGCGGCCTGGGCGAGGCCTTCAGCGACTCCCACTACAACACCATGATGCTCCCCATCGCCCACGGCGAAGGCCGCTTCGTCGCCGACTCCACCGCCACCCTCGCCCGCCTCAAGGCCGCCGGCCAGGTCGCCCTCCGCTACGTCGGCGAGGTGAACGGCTCCGAGGAAGACATCGCCGGCGTGTGCGACGCGAGCGGCCGCATCTTCGGCCTCATGCCCCACCCCGAGCGCTACCTCGAGTGGACCCGACACCCCTACTGGACCCGCCTCGACGCCCGCACCCGCGCGGGCGAGACGCCCGGCATGCGGATGTTCCGTTCGGCCGTTGAGGCCGTGCGCGGCGTAACGGTCTAACCCCGACTACACTCGGCCCATGCCTCTGGCCCCCCAAACGATGCTCGCCGCCGTCGACATCGGCTCCTACATCCCCGTGATGATCCTCATCACCATGGCCGTCACGTTCGGCGTCGCCAACGTCGCCCTCAGCCTCATGCTGGGCCCCAAGCGCGACGGCACCGTCAAGAAGACCACCTACGAGTCGGGCGTCAACCCCATCGGCACCGCACGCAAACGGTTCAACGTCCGCTTCTACCTCATCGCGATGGTCTTCCTCGTCTTCGACATCGAGATCATCTTCCTCTATCCCTGGGCCGTCACCTTCCCTAACCTCGCCCACGGCACCCAGGAGTCCCTCATCTGGTTGTGCCGAATCCTCTTCTTTCTCCTCACAACTGTGGTGGCCTACATCTACGGCTACCGCAAGGGCGTCTTCCGATTCGACTGATCGGACTGGGGGAAAACCCCCATTAACCCACTTCTCGGAGCCTGAACGCTCACCCCTGCGGCTCGTAGGGGCGCGGTTGTCCTTTCGCCGCCGACGACGCCGCGAGTTTCCTGTTCTCACGTCGATATGTCGCAGTCCGGGCGCCAGGGCGCGCCCGCAAGGGAGGCGGCATGGGCAACGTCCGGGAACCACAGAAGGCGGACATCAGCGACACGCGGGCGAAGCTCGAGCGCTTTGTGCTCGGGCGGCTCTTCGCGATCGCGTACCAGCCCATCGTCGACCTCGGCTCCGGCCAGGTCGTCGCGTGCGAGGCCCTCGCCCGCCCCGCGCCCGAGTCGGGCTTCCCGCACCCCGGCGCACTCCTTGAGGCCGCGGCCGCCGCCGGTCTCACCTGGGACGTCGAGTGCGCCCTCCGCGGCGCGGCCCTCCAGGGCGCCGCCCAATTCGAGCACGGCGTATCGCTCTTCATTAACTGCTCACCGGGCGTCTTCACCGACGCTCGCTTTGCCGACTCGCTCGCGTCGCAGACCAAGGCCGCGGGCGTCGACCCCACCCGCGTCGTGATCGAAGTCACCGAAGCCGCCGAGGCGTGCCGCGACGACGAGATGACGGCCCAGGTCGCCCGCGTGAAGGCCATGGGCTTCGCGGTGGCCATCGACGACGTCGGCGCCGGCACCAGCGGCCTCTCGCGCATCGTCAGCCTCCGCCCCGACTGGCTCAAGCTCGATCGCGGGCTCATCCAGAACATCCACAACGACGAGTTCCGCAAGAACCTCGTCCGCTTCTTCGGCCACTTCGCCCGCCTCAGCGGCGTGCGCGTCATCGCCGAGGGCATCGAGAACCTCGACGAGCTTGCCGCCGTCGCATCGCTGGGCGTCCGCTTCTGCCAGGGCTACCTCTTCGCGTACCCGGGCACGATCGCGTCGGTGCTCTCCCCCGAGCACGCGGCCGACATCGCGTCATCGTGCGCCAAGGCGTGGCAGTCGATGCCCGACGCCCCGGGTCGCGCCGGCCTGCGCCGGCTCATCCAGCCCGCCCGCAGCGCGCAGGCCGTGCTCTTCGCCGGCGAGGCCGCCGGCGAGCTCATGCGTGAGCCCGCGATCGAAGGCCTGGCCGTGTTCGACGGGCGGCGCGTGCTCGGATGGATCTCCCGCGAGGACGTGCTCGCGGCCGCCCGCGCCGGCGGCAAGAAGCTCCTGGGCGCCTGCGTGCGCCCGGCCCCCTCGGTGGCGGCCCCAGAGATGTCGCTCGCCGAAGCCATCGAACTCCTGTGCATGCGGGCCGACTCCGAACTCGCCAACCCGCTCATCGTCGTCGACGACGGCGAGCTCGCCGGCATCGTCCGCTCCCGCGACCTGCTCCGCACGCTCTCACGCCAGAACGACCGCGCCAACCCGGCCGCGGTCCTCCCCGGCTACGCAGGACGCGCCGCCGCGGACCGGCACATCGGCGAGCTGCTCGCCCGCGCCGGCTCCCACGTCGGCTCCGGGTTCCCCGTCGACGCCATGATCGTCGACGTGCAGGGCATGGCCGACTTCAACGCGGCCTACGGCTACGAGCTCGGCGATGTCGTGATCCAGGCCCTGGGCGAGTCGGTGCGCACCGTGTACCCCTCGATCCGCCCCGCGTTCTTCAGCGCCCACCTCGGCGACGACCGCTTCATCGTCGTCGGCCCCGCCGCGGGCGATCTCACCGACCTGCACCTCCTCGAACGCGCCTTCGCCGATCGCACTTCGAGCCTGCTCGTGGGCGACGACCCCCACGCGACGGACACGGTCCTCAGCGTCGGACGCGAGAACCTCCGCCTTCGCTTCCTCGTCATCAACGACCTCGCGACTCGCATTCAGTCCGCCCGCGAGCTGCCCGCGGTCGAGCGCCAGCTCCGCGACCGCATCCGCGCCGGCGGTGGGACCGAACCCGTCGGCACCGCCACGCTCGTGACCGATCGGCGCGACTCCACGAAGCGCCGCCTCTCGGCCTGATTCGCCGGTCCGCTACGATCCCGTCGTGGCGACCCAGCCCGCGCCCCCATCCCCACCTGCGCCGCGCCGAGCCGGAACCGGTGAGCGCCTGTTCGCCGGAATCGTGGCCGCCGCCTGCCTGGCCCTCCTCGTCGTCGCCTCCACTCTGACCCCCGATGCGCGGGGGCACGGCACCCACGAACAACTCGGCCTCGCCCCCTGCGGCTGGGCCGCCGCCACCGGCTGGCCATGCGCCACCTGCGGCATGACCACGGCGTTTGCCAGTGCCGTGGGGAGGGACTGGCTGGGGTCGCTCCGCTGCCAACCCATGGCGACCGCCCTCGTCCTGGGGACTTCTGCGGCCTTCTGGGGGGCCCTGCACGTGGCGGCGTTCGGGTCGCGGGTCGGGGCCGCGTGCGCTACCCTCGTCCGCGGGAAGGTGCTGGCCGGCGTCGGCATCGCCTGGGCCCTCTCCTGGGCGTACAAGGCCGCCACTTGGAACCCCTGACCAGCCCGGAGCGAACCCCACGTGATGGCCCCACTCCCCCCACCGACTCGCTCCCATCGCACCGTCGGGCCTCGGACGCACCGGACGCTCACCCTCGCGGCCGCCGCGCTCAGCGTCACGGCGTGGGCCTCGCTCCTGAGCGGGTGCAGCACGTTCGGGCAGCTCATCGGCGGCATGGCCGCGTCCGCCGAGCGCACCGGCTCGCACGACGTCGCCGCGAAGTACAACGGGATCGCCGGCAAGTCGTTCGTGGTGGTGGTGGCGGCGGACCGCTCCGTCCAGTCCGACTTCCCCAGCGTCGTCGGTGACATCACGATCACGGTGGCCGAAGAGATCCGCAAGAACGCCGGCCCCAGCGGCTGGGTGCCGCCGCAGGCCGTGCTGCGATACCAGTACCAGCACCCGGGCTGGACCTCGATGCCGCTCGACAAGCTCGCCCAGGAGTTCGGGGCCAAGCGACTGGTCTACATCGACCTGCGCGAGTACCGGCTCAACGACCCCGGCAACGCCTACCTGTGGGCGGGCGTGGCGTCGGGCACCGTGAGCGTGGTCGAGGCCGACGGGCCGCTGTCGGACCAGTTCATCATCGCGGAGCCGATCCAGGTCGAGTTCCCGGGCAAGTCCGGGCTGGGGCCGCAGCAGATCCCGCGCGAGACGGTGCAGTCGGCGCTCTCTCGGCGTTTCTGTGACAAGGCCTCGTGGTTGTTCTACGACCACGAAGAAGCGAACCACCCGGAGTAAATGACCGCCATGGCACGCCGCATCCGCTCGGGCACTCTTCGTGCTGTGGCTCTTCTCGCCCTTGCCGCGCTCCTGCCGGCGCTGGGCGGCTGCAACATCATCGGCCCCGCCGTCTACTTCATCCACGGGCCGGAGCAGACCGAAGCCGCCTATGACCTCCACTCCGAACAGCCCGTCGTGGTCTTCGTCGATGACCGGGGCAGCATCGTGCCCGACCGCACCAGTCGGCGCATGATCGGCCAGTCGGTCGAAAAGTCCCTGCTCCTCGAGGCCGACCTCAACCGCGTGATCTCGAGCGACTCGGCCATGGCGGTGGTCTCTCGCGAGAAGTACGGCCAACCGCTGGGCGTGTCCGAAGTCGGCAAGGCCGTCGGCGCCGAGATCGTCGTCTACGCCCTGATCACGAGCTTCTCCATCTCGCCCGATGGCGTGACGTACCAGCCCACCGCGTCGGCCAACGTGCGAATCGTCGACGTCGAGACCAAGGAACGCATCTGGCCCGTCGGCGACGAAACCGCCCGGACCGTCATGGTGCAGGACCGCGAGCGCCAGGGCCAGCCGCCCCAGACCCTCGGCCAGCGGGCCGAGGCCGAGCGCCGCCTCGCCACCAAGCTGGGCGAGGAGATCGCCAAGCTCTTCTACAAGCACGAGTCCGACCCCTCGGGCACCCGCGTCGGCGGATCGTCCTCCGACGACCCGGGATAATGCCCGCGTGATCGTCCTCCACCTGATCGATGCGGGCGCCGGCGAAGGCGGCGTGCTCGCGTGCGCGGCCGCTGTCACACCGCCCGTCGCCACCCCCCCCCCCACGACCGACATCGACCACCGCGTGCTCGTCATCGGACCGGCGTGGGTCGAGGCCCGGGCCCGCGAGCTGGGGCTGAGCGTCGACGCACGGGCCGCAACCGGCGGCATGAGCGCCCTGTCGCGGGCGCGGACCGTGCGGGCGGCCGTGAGCCAGCTCAGGGTTCGTGTCGATGCGGTGCAGGCGTGGTCGCTCTCGGCCGGGGCGATCGCCGACCGGGCGGGCTGGGGACAGCGATTGGTCGTGTGCGGATCGACGCCCCGGGAGCCTGTCGAGTGGCTGAGGGGACCGACCGTCGCCATGTGGCCGTGGCAGTCGCGAGACGCCTGGCGGAGCGCCGGCGCTGTGGACATCCGCGAGCTGCCGATGCCGCACCTGCAATCACCCTGGGACGTGCCGCACTCAGCCCGCCCCGACGCCTGCTACGCCCGCACCCGGGTGGAGCTCGGACTCGAGCCCGCCGACGAGGTCGTCGCGCTGCTCGCCGACCCGCCCGACGACGGCGATGCCCGTCGCTTCGTCTACCTCCTGGGCCTGCTCCACGTCGGCGGCCGGCGCATCGTCGGGCTCGTCCCCGAAGGCTGCTCGACGCTCGACCGCGCCGCTCGCTACACCCGCGCCCACGGCCGGCGCTGGGGCCTCATCCCCGTCCGCGGGCCGCTCACCCGGGCCCTCGCCGCGGCCGACGTCGCGGCCATCGACCACGCCCGCGGCGACGCGGCCGGCCTGCTCGGGCTCGTCGCCGAATCCAGCGGCCTGTCGGTCGTCCACATCGGACCCGGGCCGGCGGCGCCCGAGGTGGCCCGCAAAACCGCCGCCAAGGCCATCGAGGTGCTCGATCGGCGCCACGAGCGGACGCACCGCGCCCCGGCCCGCGCCCACGCCCCCCACGCCGACCCGCTGTTCGCGTCGACCATCGCCGAGATCTGGCGCGACGCCGCCTCGGCCCTGCACGCGACCGGCGTCTAAGGCCCCGCCCCCGCCCCTCCGCGTACGCTCAGCGAGCATGACCGATCGCCCCCTCCCCGAGCACGACTTCTCGAACGTCCGCGCCGTGCTGTTCGTCTGCCTCGGGAACATCTGCCGCTCGCCGCTGGGCGAGGCCCTATTCGTCCACCACGCCCAGCAGCGCGGAGTCGCCGACCGCTTCCGCGTCGACTCGTGCGGGCTGGGAGACTGGCACGCCGGCGAACTCGCCGACCCGCGCACACGGCGCGTGGCCCGCAAGCACGGCCTCGAGCTCACCCACCGCGCCCGCCAGATCCGCCCCGCGACCGATTTCGACCAGTTCGATCTCATCGTGCCGATGGACGCCTCGGTGCACCACGCCACCCTGATGCTCGGCTCGCCCAAGGAGCGAA
Organism: uncultured Phycisphaeraceae bacterium; assembly: GCA_964564695.1. Lineage (GTDB taxonomy): Bacteria > Planctomycetota > Phycisphaerae > Phycisphaerales > UBA1924 > CAZMCC01. The sequence goes on from CAZMCC010000020.1 coordinate 31,293, forward strand.
CGATCCTCATGCGGCGCTTCGAGCCAACCTTCCAGGGCGACCCCCACGACCCCCACGACCCGCTCGAAGCCCTCGACGTGCCCGACCCCTACACGGGCGCCGAAGCCGATTTCGAGCACGTGCACGAGGTGGTCGACCGCTGCTGCAAGCGCCTGCTGGAGACCCTGCTCAATGCCACGCCGAAGCGCTGACACCTCCCCACGGCCCCGCCCCCCCCACCGTCATGCGTTCACGCTCATCGAGCTGCTCGTCGTGATCGCCGTCATCGCCATCCTCGTCGGCATCCTGCTCCCCGCACTCGGCGCCGCCCGACAGGCCGCCCGCACCACGGTCTGCGCCGCGAACCTGCACCAGCTCGGCATCGGACTGGGCGCCTACTTCAACGACTACGACCGCACCCTCCCGCAGCTCCGCGTCGACCTCGGCGGCGGCTTCAAGGCCAACATCGGCGCTCTCTTCGGCGGCAAGAAGGGCACGCTCCCCGTCTACGGCATCGACGTGTTCGGCCCCGAGCGCCGCCCCCTCAACGTCTACGTCCACGCCGGCCCCGTCCCCAGCGACAGCGAAACCGGCCCCTTCGAGATGGAGGAGTTCCGCTCCCCAAGCGACGCCGGGGGCGACGTCCCGGGCCTCGGCCAGGTCGGCTCCATGTACGACCTCCTCGGCTCGAGCTACACCCTCAACGACCACACGCTCGACGGCGAGGACACCTGGACACTCATCCCCCTCCAGGGCGGCAAGATGCCCGAGGTCGTCACCCCCACACGCACATGGATGCTCGCCTCACACCCCATCTACAACTTCCAGCAGGGCGGCGACCGCGGCATGCGCTGGTACGGCCGCGCCCGGGCCGACGACGGCGTCCGCGCGAACCTGCTCTTCGCGGACCTGCACGCCGAGCCGGGCGCAACAGTACCTCGGGGAGTCGTGAACACGACCAAGCTCTACACCTTCCTGCCGGCGCCGGATTGGCTGGAGTGACCCAAGATCCCCCTTCGCGGGCACCCCGGGTCGGCCGCGTTGGGCAGGCCCGTGGTTGGACTCCGAGTCGCCAACCCACGCCGCTGAACCCCCGCCCGTGGTCTGGCGAAGCGCCCGACCACGGGCGCCGCTCACTTCTTCCTCGGCGCCGGCGCGGGCGCCGGCCCCCCCGCTTCGCCGGCTCTTTCGCGGGCTCCTACTTCTGCCCGCCGCGCTGGGCCGTGCTCGACGCCGTGATCGTGAGCTTCTGCTCGGCGATCTGCAGTTCCGGCGTCGTGAGCCACCCCCAGAACGCCGGATAGCCGTGCGCCACGACCGTGGTCGGCGGGTGATACTGGAACGCGAACGGCAGCGTCACGTCCAGGTCGGAGATCGAGCCGAAGTACTCCCACTTTCGGTCCAGCGGCGGGGTGCGCGTGCCGCTCCTGCGCTGACGGAACGGATCGACGGGAACCCACAACTCCTGCCTGCCCTTGTCATCGAAGAGCGCGAACTCGACCCAGCTGCGCAGGGCCGCGGCCCCCGTGTTCCTCCGCAGAAAGCGGCTCTTGTCCTCGGTTCCGTCGTCGTTGTCGTAGCCGATCACCGTGCGTGCCGGCAGCCCCGCCGCGCGGTACATGGTCGCGAGGAAGTTCGCCAGGTCGTGCTCGCTGCACCTGCCGCTCACCGCCGTGATGGCCGCCGGCTGCAGCTCCATGCCCGCGAACGCGCCGCTGTGGCCGAATCGCAGCCCGTCGCCGCTCGTCTGCACGTGCTCGATGGTCTTGCCCAGCAGGAACTTGGCGAGCTCGACCGGCATCACATTCTTGGGGTCCCTGCCGCCCGTCCACGTCTTGAGCAGGTTGGTGATCTCGGGCGCCGTGGGATCGAGGATCCGCATCTTCTGGAAATTGGCGAGGTCGTCGGGCTGCAGCGTCGACGCCGCCGCCTTCGGGTACGCGGCCGGCCACTTGACCGCCATCGCCGCCGTCTCGTCAAAGACCGTCTCCCACGACGTCATCGGGATCACGATCTTGAGATCGACCTCGCGCCCGACCTTGTCCTTCATCTCCCAGCGCGCCAGCCGCGTGCCCGCGGCATAGTCCTCCGCGTATTCCGCCTTGCTCGAGACGAGCTGCTCGTTGAACTTCAGCGTGCTGGTGACGTTTGCGATGTCGGTGAGGCTCGACGCACACCCGCGGATCACGGGGAACACGATCGCCGCCGTGTCGAACCGCAGGTCGCCGATGATCGGGCGCCCCGCGGAGTCGACCTTGTTGTAAGCCGAGATGGTCAAGTGAGTCGTGAGCGTGAGGTTCTGGGAGCCGCCTCGTCTCAGCAGATCCGCGAGCGGCTCGGCGCCGGGCGCGGGCTGCGCACGCGGGGGCGGGGCCTTCTTCTCTTCCTGCGGCTTGCCCAGCTGCGCGGCCACCGCGGGCGCTCCCGCCGCCGCCACCAGAGCCGCGAGCATCGACCGACGTGTCATGATGTCCATGTCCAGAGCCTCCCTGGCGTTCATCGCCCCGTTTCCCCTCGCTCCCGCCCTCACGCGCTACGCCTTCACTCGCGCCGCAGTTCCTCGATGGTGGGCAGGTCCTTGAGCGTTGCCAACCCGAACGTTTCCAGGAACTTGCGCGTCGTGGCGTACAGCAGCGGCCTGCCCAGCTCGTCGGCCCGCCCCGCGACCGTGACCATCCCGCGCTCGCTCAGCGACCGCAGCACCTCGCCGCACGCCACCCCGCGGATCGCCTCGATCACCGAACGGGTGATGGGCTGGCGGTAGGCGATGACGGCGAGCGTCTCGAGCGACGCCGGCGACAGGGCCGTGGTGGCTCGGCCCGACTGGTACGCCGCGACCGCGTCCGCGAACTTCGACAGCGTCATCAGCCGATACCCGCCCGCGACCGGCTCGATGCGGAAGCTCCGCCCGGTCTTCTCGTATTCCGCGTTGAGCGACGCGACCGCGCCGTCGATGCGCTCGCGAGCCCGCGCGGCCTCGGGGGCCTCCGCCGGCTCGCCCGTCGGCTCGGCCGCCGCCTCGGCTTCCCTCGCCTTGCGCGACCGCGCCTTGGGCGCCGGCTCCTGCGGGATCAGCGTCAGCGCAAGCTTGAGCGCCGACACGGGCCGATCGGCCGTGAGCAGGATCGCCTCGATGGCGCCGGGGAGGTCCGAGGGATCGGCCGCTGCCGCACTGGCGCTGTCGCGCGCGGACGTCGGCTCGACGGTGGCGTCTGCTGGGGTCATCGGCTGGATGGTAGCCGCCGAGCCCGTTGCGCTTCCGACCTGGCGTATGCTGAGCCCGTACCGGCAGGATCACCCCCCCCCTTCCGCACCCATGAGCTACGAACGCCGGAAAGTCCTTCGCGCGCTGGCCTCCCGGGGGTTCGTCGTTGTGCGTGAGGGCGGACGCCATACGATCGTTCGTTCGGCGTCCGGCATGACGATCGCCATCCCGCGTCACCGTGAGCTGAACCGTCTCACCGTCCGCGGCATTGCCGAAGACGCCGGCGTCGAGTGGAACGCCTTTCGCAAGGACATCGGATGAGCAGCTACCACGTCAAGGTCGAGCGTGACAACGGCTGGTACGTCGGACGCGTCCTCGAACGCCCCGGAATCACCACGCAATCGCGAACTCTCGACGGCCTGGTGGCGATGCTGCAGGACGCCATCTCCGAACTCTGGGGAGAGCGTTCCCCCTCGCTCGAACTCATCCTCAGCGCCAAGGCCGCAAAGCCGGCCCCGAAGAAGCAGCGCCGTTCGGCGGCATGAGCCTCCCCCGGGCGATGCCCTGGCCCCTGGACCCTGCCCCCTAATTCACCTTGTTCTCAATCCGCCCCGTCTGCTTGTACACCTTGACGATCCGCACCACCTCCTCCGCCACGGCGTTCTGGGCCTGGTCCGTCGAGGCCCCGACGTGATGCGTGCAGTACACCCCCGGCAGCTTCGCCAGCTCGATCGGCCACGCGGCCGTGCCCTCGGCCGGCTCGTGGGCGAACACGTCCAGGCCGGCCCGGATGCCCTTGGTCTTCACGGCGTCGGCGAGGGCCGCCTCGTCGACCACGCTGCCGCGTGACGTGTTGATGAAGTACGCCCCCGGCTTCATCGCCGCGAAAAACTCCGCGTTCGCCAGGCGCTCGCTCTGCGGGTTCGCCGACACATGCAGGCTCACGGCGTCGCACCGGGCCACCATGTCGAGCAGCTCCTTGCGGCTCGATCCGGCATATTCAACGCCCAGGTCCGCCGCCCGCTCGCGCGTCATGTTCAGCGAGTTGGCGATCCCCTTCATGCCGAACGCCTTGGCCCGCGTCAGCACCTCGCGCCCGATCGACCCCACGCCCACCAGCCCGAGCGTCAGCCCCTTGAGCCCGCGGGCCTTGGCGTACTCCTTCTTGTTCCACGTCCCCGCCTGCGCCAGCGCACACTGCTCGGGCACGCGCCGGTCGCACGCGAGCAGCAGCCCGATCACGAGCTCCGCCACCGCGACGGCGTTCATGCCCGGGCAGTTGCACACCGCGACGCCCTTGGCCGTCGCCGCGGGCAGGTCGATGTTGTCGTACCCCGCCCCCGCGCGGATGACGAGCTTGAGCGCGCTAGCCGCGACGATCGCCGGCGCCTTGACCTTCTTCCCGCGGACGACGAGCACCGTGGGGTCGAGCCTCGTCACGACCTCGGGGAGCGCCTCGGCGGTGACGCCGGGATCAAACACGACTTCGCACCCAAGGCCCGCGAGCCCGTCCCGGCCCGACTGCTCAAAGCTCTCCGCGATCAGTACTTTCATGGCGGCTCCCGGGGCAAAGGCCGAGTGTAGCTCGGAGGGAAGTGGCAGAGTGGCAGAGTGGCAGAGTGGCAGAGTGGCAGAGTGGCAGAGTGGCGGAGTGGCGGAGTGGCGGAGTGGCGGAGCACCGGTCGTCCGCGTCTCACTTTGCCACTTTGCCACTTTGCCACTTGACCACTTTGCCACTCCGCCACTCCGCCACTTCCAAAAACAACGCCGCCCCGGGAAGGCTCGGGGCGGCGTGAGAATTCAAAGCTTCAACCAACCGATCACGGCATCTGGCCCGTGTTGATTTCTTTGCCGGCGTAGTCCTGGCCTCTCAGGCCGCCGCGGCACCAGGCGTAGTAGCCGACGACGAGTTCCGTCGTGGTGCCGTTGCGGCAGGGGTATTCCCACGGGCGCGGGACGTAGTTGTACCGCAGGGGCTGGGGGTTGTTGGGGATGTTGGGATAGAAGCCCGGGTTCGATCCGCCGGTCTTCTCGACGCGGACGGAGTTGTCGGCGAACAGCAGCGGCTGGGTCACTTCGGGGTAGGCGTACCACAGGATGCGCTTGCCCGCGTGGCGACCGTACCCGTCGTACATGAGCACCTTGTTCGACGCGAACGTCGTCTCGTCCTGGTTGCGCCGGCCGAGCGGGCCGTTAATGATGTAAGTGTAGTGGTTCGTCAGAGCCGACTGCACCGTCATCTGGGCGCCGACGCGCATGTCGAGCGAGTACGCGGCGGTGATGTACTGGTACGACGAGCTGTACGGCCAGCGCTGGAGGCTGTTGGCGTCGCCATCGGTCGGGCGCTGCGAGGCCGGCAGGTTCAGGAACGCCGCCCGGGCCTGCAGCGGGGGCAGCCCGCGGATCGTGTCGCTCCACAGCGTGCGGAGCTTGTCCTCAGGGCACTGGACCATGGGCTCCGGCAGGCGCTGCTGGAGGTAGTCGTTGAGGATCAGGTGGCTATACAGAACGTGGGGGATCCACGTCGCGATCTCGGTGATGTCCGTGCGCTCGCCACGCCGGCGGAGAATGTCGACGGCCTGACGGGCGGCGGCAGTGTTGTCGTCCGTGTGCGGCGGCGCAAAAGTCCCGTCTTCCGAGACGCCTTCCGTCATGCTCCAGGAAAATGACGGGCTGCGCTGCTTGAAGTCAGCGCCATAGGAAGCGAACGCCGTGCCCATCTGCTTGAGGTTGCTCTGGCACAGCGTCAGGCGGCCGGCCTTGCGGGCCTCACCCAAAGCGGGGAGCAAGATGCCCACGAGCAGCGCGATGATCGCGATGACCACCAACAGCTCGATGAGCGTAAACGCGCGAGCGCGACGATGACTGCGTTCCAACATGTTTGTAACCATCACCATTCTCCTACGCGGCAGGCCCACAGAACGCAGGCGCCACGGGACCGGGAGAGACACCCTCTTGACCGAAAAATAATCGGCAGACCCACGATTGTCCAGAAGAATACGGATCGGGGCGCAAAATGGTTCCCAAGCCCTATCTTCTACCGAACAGTCGTCCGGGGTCCGTCGAGGCCACGTCGAGGGTAGTGACGGTACGTGTTTCCCCAACTCAACTTGTGGGACCCAGGGGTCCCACGCTCACTTCAACACGCGCCGGCGGGCCGTCCGCGAAACGGACCCGCCAGCGCAAATCCGGCCTCGATCGTGGGCAACCGAGGCCGGGTTCCCAGGCGGGTGCCCCGGGTCGGCCGGGAGCGTGGCACCGACGAACATCGGCAACGTGCCACCGAAGAAGGTGCTCTGACCTTCTTCGGTGCGCCGCAGCCGGGTGACCCGGGGAAAAGCACCGAAGACGTCAAAGCCCGTCTTCGGTGGCACGATTCTTCAGTGCCACGCCCCCGCCCGACCCCGGGCGCCCCGCTTCACTGATTCCCGGTGTTGATCTCCTCGCCGCCGTAATCCTGCCCGCGCAGCCCGCCGCGGCACCACGCGTAGTACCCCACCACCAGCTCGCTCGCCGCGCCGTTCCGCGTCGGATATTCCCACGAGCGCGGGGCGTACATGTACCGCAGCGGCTGGTCGTGGGTCGGGATGTTCGGGTAGAAGCCCTTGTTCGCCTCGCCCGTCTTCTCGACGCGGACCGAGTTGTCCGCGAACAGCAGCGGCTGCGTCACCTCGGGATACGCGTGCCACAGCACACGGCGACCCGCGTGGCGTCCGTACGAGTCGAACAGCAGCACCTTGTTCGACGGGAACCCGATCTCGTCCTGGTTGCGCCGCCCCAGCGGGCCGTCGATGCGGTACGAGAAGTGGTTGTCCAGCGACGACTGCACCGTCAGCATCCCGCCGCGGCGCATGTCCATCGAGTACGCCGCGGTGATGAACTGGTACGACGAGCTGTACGGCCAGCGCTGGGCGTCGTTGGGCGAGCCCTCGGTCGGTCGCTGGGTGTCGGGCAGCGCCAGGAACGCGGCCGCCGCGTCCGTGGGCTTCAGGCCCCGGATGGTCTGCTGCCACAGCTCGCGCAGCCGATCCTCCGGGCAAATGACCATGGGCTCGGGCAGCCGCTGCTGCAGGTACTCATTGAGGATCAGGTGGCTGTACATCACGTGCGGGATCCAGTTCTGGATCGGCTGGATGTCCGTGCGCTCGCCGCGCGATCGCAGGATCGACACCGCCTGCTGCGCCGCCGCCTGGGCGTCGTCGACAAACGGCGCCGTGAAGTCGCCGTCGTCGCTGAAGCCCTCGAGCCGCGTCCACGAGAACGAGGGGCACCGCTGGTTGAAGTCGGCGCCGTACGAGGCGAAGGCGATTCCCAACTGCTTGAGGTTGCTCTGGCACTGCGTCAGGCGACCGGCCTTCTTCGCCTCGCTGAGCGCCGGCAGCAGGATGCCGATCAAGAGCGAGATGATGGAGATGGCCACGAGCAGCTCGATCAGGCTGAACCCGGAGCTTCGCCGACGCAACTTCGCGATCCGTTTCATGTGTGGTGTCTCCGAACCGCCCCTGGAGGCAGTTCAATGTGGCGCCGCGCGTCATGGCGCTGCAACCGCGCCGCCTGTGGGCGGCGCTGTGCGTGTGCACCGCCTGTGGCGGCACTTCCGCGGCGGGGGACCCGATTTCGTTTCGGGTTACGCCTCCGGCGTCGCGGTGATTGTCCATACGCCGCCGGTGCGCATCGGATGCGACCGGCTGCCGGGTGCCCCGGCTGGGCGCCCCGGGTTGGCCGCTTTGGGCAGACCCGGGTGCCCGGGTGCCCCGGGTCGGCCGCTTTGGGCAGACCCGGGGTTGGACATCGCTCGCACGCGAACCCGCGCCAAGTGACCCCCGCCGGGGTCTGGCGAAGCGCCCGACCCCGGGCACCCACGCCCGAGTGTCACACCCACCCAAGGGCGTAGAAGATCGCCGTGAAGATCAGGTCCGCGATGATGATCGCCACGACCGACTGCACGACCGTGCCCGTCGTCGCCCGCCCCACGCCCGCGGCGCCCCCCGTGACCCGCAGCCCGTTCGTGCACGCGATCAGCCCGATCAGCAGCCCGAACACCGTCGCCTTGCCGATCCCCGTCAGGAAGTCCACCGGCTTCGCCTGGTTCAGCGTGTTGCTGATGTACTTGTCGATCGGGATATCGAGCGCCACGGCCCCCGCGAACATCCCCGCGATCACCGCGACGAGGTTCGAGATCACCGCCAGGCACGTCATGCTCACGACCGCCGCCGTCACCCGCGGCACCACCAGGAACCGCACCGGGTTGAGCGCGTGCGCCTCGAGCGCCTCGATCTCCTCCCCCACCACCATCGTCCCGATCTCGGCCGCGATCGCGGCTCCGGCGAACCCCGTCAGCACGATCGCCGCGATCAACGGCCCCAGCTCGCGCATCACCGCGATCGCCGTGATGTTCGCCACCAGCTCGCGCTGCCCGAACTGGTCCAGCGGCGGCGCCATCTGCAGCACGAGGATCAGCCCCACGCACCCCGAGACCAGCGACACGATGAAGATCGACCGCACCCCCACGCGAACCACCTGGGCCACGATCGCCGGACGCCCGATCCGCACCTTGCGCTGCGTCATCGACCGCCAGAACCACCGCAGCATCTCGACCAGCAGCGACCACGACGCCCCGATCTGCTCGAGCAGGTCGAAGAACCGCCGCCCCGCGAAGTCGACCAGCGCCAGCCCGAACCCCGGCGAGCGAGGGGCCCCCGCGGACGGGTGCGCCGACGGCTGGGTGGAAGAGGATTCGCTCATGGCGCGATGGGAACTCTGGACGAAGGACGGGGACAGGACGGGAGAGATCGGCGTGCGACGGGCCGCTTACGACGCCAGCGCCACGTCCACGCTCGCCACGATCTTGAAGACCATGTCCAGACGGGCGATCTCGAAGATCGACTTCACGCGGGCCGTCGGCGCCGCCAGGATCATCTTCGACCGCTGGTCCCGCGCGATCTTCATCGCCTCGACCAGCGTCGCCACGCCCGACGAATCCATGTACGGCACGCCCGACAGATCAATGATCAATGTCGCGGGCTTGGCCGCCTGAACCTGCTTGAGCGCCTGGCGCAGCGTCGGCGACGCGTTGAGGTCGACATCCCCCATCGGCGAAACGACAACCGCCGGCCCCTTCGAGTCCCATTTCACTTTCAGCGTGTCGGATGCGATCTCAGGCATGCTCGGGCTCCTGGCGTCGTTTGATCATCGTCAGGCGCATGCCCACGGCGGGCGTTCCGTTGAGGCTTTCACGCCGCTCGTACTTCACTTCGTCCATCACCGCTTTGATGATGTGCACCCCGAGGCCGCCCGGACGAACTTCCTCCAGATTGCGGCTCTTAATCTGCTCGGGGTCCACCTGCCGGGCCTCATCCTCGATGACGATCTTCAGCGCCTGCGTCGGGTTGCCCGCCGGCACGCCCGGCTGCGCCACGCCGCCGAGAGGAACCAGCCCGATCCAGATCGGCCGGTCCGACGCCTTCTGGTACCCGTGACGAATCACGTTGCACAGGGCTTCGTCCACGGCCAGGGCGATGTGCCCGCACGCCTCGTCCGAGAATCCCAGGCGCCGCGCGACGGATGAGACCATCTCACGAGCCCCGCTCAAATAAAGCGGGTTGCTCATCATCTCGATCCGGATCTCCGAGCGTTCGGTGCTCAAGGTCTGTGATCCGTCTCCCCACCGCCCCCGCCACCATTCCCCCCAGCCGCCCCCCCACCACGGCCCCCGGCCGTCACCCCGCCCTCTTTCCATCGGTCATTCCCTCCCCCCACACCGTACTCCTCACGATACCACGCCTCCCAGCGATCGACAGCCTCGCGCCGAATTCGCTCCGGATCCGCCGGGTCATAGCCCAGGCGCTCGCCCGTGATCTTGTCGAGCGAGGCAATCGCAAACACCCGCACCGCGGGGTCGTCGCTCTCAAGCAGGGCGATCAACTCGCTGATTTCCTTCGGGTCGTGGCGCCGGCTCGCCGCCCCCATCGCCTCGATGCGGGCCGACGGCACCGGCGACTCCAGGTCGGGCTTCGGCCCCGACGAGCAGCCGCCCAGCCACGCCCCTCCCACGCCCCCACCCACACTCAGGGCGCAGACTGTCAGCGCAATTTCACACCGGCGGGACATGGTCGCATCGTACCGCTTCCCCCACCGGCCCGCCCCCTCCAAGCGGCCCTGCTCGCCCCGGGCTTGAAAATGGTCAAAGGGTGGGGACGATCATCTATGGCGACCGCCCCCACTTTGACCCCCGCGCACAGCCCCTCTCCGAGTCAGCCCCAGACCCCCGGCGCGCTCCCGTCCGACCAGGCCGTGGCGGTCCTCGATTTCGGCGGCCAGACCGCCCAGCTCATCGCGCGCCGCGTCCGCGAGGCCGGCGTCTTCTCCTTCCTCATCGACCCCGAGATCCCCGCCGACAAGCTCGCCGCCATGAAGCCCCGCGGCATCATCCTCTCCGGCGGTCCCTCCAGCGTCTACGACCCCGGCGCCCCGCGCTGCGATGAACGCATCTTCGACCTGGGCATCCCCGTCCTGGGCATCTGCTACGGCATGCAGCTCGCCTGCCAGATGTTCGGCGCCACCATCAAGCCCTCCTCCCACCGCGAGTTCGGACAGGCCGGCCTCGACGTCCGCTCGCGCGTCGGCCTCCTCAAAACCGTCCCCGAGCGCACCACCGTCTGGATGTCCCACGGCGACCAGGTCGACGCCTCCACCATCACGAAGCTCAAGATGGAAGTCCTCGCGACGACCCCCACCTCGCCCTACGCCGCGGTCCGCGGGACCAAGCCCGGCTTCACCTTCTACGGCCTGCTCTTCCACCCCGAAGTCACCCACACGCCCCACGGCGCCGAGGTCATCCAGAACTTCCTCTTCGACGTCTGCGGCTGCACGCCCACGTGGCGCATGAGCGACTTCATGACGCAGTCGGTCGATCGCGCCCGCAAGCAGATCGGCTCGGGCCGTGTGGTCTGCGGCCTGTCCGGCGGCGTCGACTCCGCCGTGTGCGCCGCGCTGCTGCACAAGGCCATCGGCGACCAGCTCCAGTGCGTCTTCGTCGACACCGGCCTGCTCCGCAAGAACGAGCGGGAAATGGTCGAGTCCACGTTCCGCGACCACTTCCACATGAAACTTCGTGTCGTGGATGCGGAGCGCGAGTTCCTCGGCGATCTCGCCGGCATCACCGACCCCCAGGAGAAGCGCCGTCGCATCGGCCACCGCTTCATCGACGTCTTCAAGGAAGCCGCGAAGGACATCCGCGATGCCCACTTCCTCGCCCAGGGCACGCTCTACCCCGACGTGATCGAGTCCGGCCACGGCCTCGCCGGCAAGTCCGCCAACATCAAGCTCCACCACAACGTCGGCGGCCTCCCCGAAGACCTCGGCTTCGAGCTCGTCGAGCCCCTCCGAGACCTCTTCAAGGACGAGGTCCGCACCCTGGGCAAGGTCCTGGGCCTCCCCGAACACCTCGTGTGGCGTCACCCCTTCCCCGGCCCCGGCCTGGCGGTGCGTGTGCTGGGCGAAGTCACCCGCGAGAAGCTCGACGTGCTCCGCGAGTGCGACCAGATCCTGCTCGACGAGATCACCTCGGCCGGGCTTTATCGCCAGACCAGCCAGACCTTCGCCGTCCTGACCCCGCTCCGCACCGTCGGCGTG